>JAOAPQ010000041.1 GCA_025462965.1 Bryobacterales bacterium | reverse complement strand
TGTTTCACATCGTTCGCGAATTGCAGGAGCTCGCCGCGGCCGACAACGATGGTCATGGGAACGGCTGCGAACGACGAGCCCGCCAGAGCAAGCGTCAGGACCAGCAGCCGGCAATTAATCATGAAAGATTTCCTGGACGTGCTTGTCGCCGCGGTAAACATCGACGACGACGCGCGGGGGTGGCGGCTCCTTGATTTTGGCTTTGGCGGCCTCGTTGGGATCGACGTATTTCTTTTCGCCGGTCAACTCGGCCCAGACGCGGGGATCTTCCAGATTCGGGACCCGCGCGAGCTGCGTGGTGCGGCCGTGACGGGCGCGTGCCAGGCGGGCACTGATCATGGGGTCGAGAATTTCGGTGGTGACGGGGGAGCCGTCCAGGTTGTTTTGCAAATCCAGCGGATTGCGGAGGGTGAGGCTGATACGGCCCTGGTTCTTGGCGAGTTCCAGCTTCTGTGCATCTTCGGGCGTAACGATGAGAGTGACGACGGGCATCTTGGAGGCTTTCGGGTCGACAACCTGATTGGCCTGGATCAAGCGGCCGACGGCGAGTACTTTCACGTTCTGCAGAATGGTGGCGGTTTCGGCTTCGGCCATGGAGCCGGGGCGGGTAAACAGAACGTCGACGCGCGAGCCCGGCTGGAGGAGGCCGGAGACACCGCTCACATCCGTTATGGCGACAGAAACGGCGCGGTGGCCGGCAGGGATGGTGGCCATGATGCCTTCAGGGCCATCCACGTTCGAGAGTTTCAGCGTTGTAAAGGGCTCATTCGAGCTCATGGGGTAGAGAACGACGCGGCGGAGCGCCTCCGCTTCGGTGAAGATGGCGTACTTGGGTATGTCCTGTTCCAGGAGCTGCACCTGTTTCAGATCGCCCTTTTTCAGCGTGACCCCGAGCGGCAGATCGCGTGCGGCGACGATGACGACCTTTCGGTCCTGCGGGCGAGCTTTGACAGTGCTGGCGTACAAAATCCAGGTGAGCAGCGCCGCGGAGATCCATGCGATTCCGAATACGGTCAGTAGCTTTCGTCGATCCATCTATTTCCTCATTGCGGGCGGCTCAGCAGAGTGGCCACGTTATCGTGATACAGGGGTTTCCAGCCGATCTGTTCGAGCGCCGGTATCAAAGAGTAGTCGTTCGGCAGCAGAGCGTGCGTGAATTGAAAGGAGTCCAGAATTTGGCGCCAGCCCGGGCGCACCTGCACCATGCGTCCGTACTGCTTCAGGAATTCAGCTCCGTAGAGATCGCTCCGGCCGTCGAAGAAGACTTTGCGTCGGGCGTCAAACCGATAGATCAGATAGCCGCCGAATTTGTCGGGGGCGAGGAGGCGCGCGGTGATTGGCAGTTTCTCGACGGCGGCAGAAGCGGCGACAGGGAACTGATCGGGCGGGAAGCCGGTGCGGGCGGCAATGGCCGGGGTTCGCAGGAGGCTCAGAAACAGGAGAGCGGCCACGGGCGCCCAAACGATGCCGCTGCAGCGGGCATCCAGGATGCGCAAGCGGTTGGAATAGGCGAGGAAGTTATCAAGCGCGCGCCGGATATTGGGGCGGAGGCCGGACCAGGCGGCAAGTCCGCGCGTGATGGCTCCGTTGGCGAGCGGGAGAAGTAACAGGGCAACGAGAGGAAGGCCACGGGCGGAACGCAGGGCGGCAGTTATCAGGAAGGCTGAGAGGAATGCGACGGGAAGGTTCTTCTGAGTTAGGGCTAGCAGACCGCCCAGCGCGGCGATGCCGAGAGCGAGGACGATCTGTCCCGCGCCTTCGGCGTGGAAGTTGAAGGTTTGGAATTCACCGATGCGATCAAGGAGAGAGATATCGGTGACGTAGTGGAAAACGTGCTGGTGGAGATGGAAGCCGAAGGGATTCAGGAGGGTGGCTGCGGCGGAGATTGCGGCGTAGAGGAGAAGGGGCTTGGGGCGATGAGAAGGACCGGCAACAAGATTACCGGCGGCAGCGCCAATCGCGTAGATCAGGAGGATCACTGGGCCGAGGAAAAAACTGGCGTGAAGGTTGGTCCAGAGACCCGTGACCAATGCGACCCCGATTGCGCGTGCGGGCGTGAAGGCGGTCGCCGTTTCCGCGAAGAGGATGGTCAGCAACAGAAAAATCCAGCTCAGAAGATGTGGACGCGCTAGCCAGTGCAGATTCGCGGTGGAGAGCATGGGTGCAGCAAAGGCGGCGGCCAGAAGAAAATTGCCGCCGGCGATCCAGTTGATGCGGAACCAGAGCCAGACACAGGCCGCGATCGCACAACCGTAAAAGAATGCCACTCCCGTCAAACCCCAGTTTTGATGGATCGTTCCCACAGCAATATCCGAGAGCCATTCCCAGGCGAACCACGGCCGGCCGGCCATGGTGAAAGAGAACGGATCAGTGTGGGGGAGGCTGCCGGAAGCGAGGATGCGCTCGCCATTGCGGATGTGCCATCCGGCGTCGGAATCGCGAAAGAAGGCCTGGTAACCCTGGAAGAGGAATAAAGCGTAAAACAGGGTAACTACCGAGGCAACCAGCGCAAGATCAGGTACGAACACGCGAACCCAGGGAAAGACCCAGGGACGCGCGCCTGCTTCGGCCCGTGGAGGCGCCGACAAACGAAACCCCCCAGCGGGGGCGCTGAAAGAGGTTCGCAAATAGCTGCTCCCGGAAGAACGGCCCGGGACCTATTGCGCGGTGGCGCCAATGCTGGAAAGATCGCCCGTGATACTGGAATACAGGCTGACGATTCCGGCTGAAAGCTGGTTTACGGTGGTGATGAGCGCCAGACCCACGGCGGCCACGATCAATGCGTATTCGACCAGATCCTGGCCGTCTTCTTCTTTGAGGAAACGAATTATCAAGTTCTTCATAGTTATCACTCCAGTTATCGAGATACGGTTTGACTGTTACCTGCGGTTTCGAGCTTAGCGGGCGCGGCGAACCATCGACTGACCGCGAGTTTCCACCGCGCCGACCAGCCCGGGGCTTGTTCGGCTGAGATGATGGCAGGCTTTCCATCCAGTTCAGACACCAGTTTCAGATTAGCGAGGGCCGCTGAGTGGGTTTTATTATAGCTCAGGGCCCGCGTAATTTCGGCCCGAGCCTCGGGGAATTTGCGCTGTTCAATCAGCATCGCGGCCATGTTACTGTGAGCGGCGGCGGGCTCGCTAACGGATTGCCAGGTCAGGATTGCCGCGCGCGAATCGTCCGCGATGGCGATGCCGAGGTTATCGCGCGCAATATCGGAAGAGCGGTTCAGCTAGAGGGCGGCGCGGAACTCCACGGCGGCCTCGGTTTTGCGGCCCTGTTTGAGCAGGCAGTAACCCAGGTTGTTATGCAGATAGTCCTTGTCCTGGCCCGCGGTAAGTGCGATGTCGATGGCCTCGCGATGAGCCTTTTCGCCTGAGTCCCAAGCGCCCGCGTTGTCGCGCAGGATACCGAGCCACGAAGCGTAAGCGGCCGAGCGCTGCGGGTGAGCTTGCAGGAAATCGCCCAGGACGCGGGCTGCTTCCACAGAAAGATGCGCCGCATCCAGAGATCGCGCGAGGGCGAGGTGAGCTTCGGCGGATTCGGGGAAGCGCTCGGCAGCGAGACGATAGTGCTCAAGCGCGAGCTCGGGATAGTCTCGGGATTCGTAGGCGCGGCCAAGATTCAGGCGGGCGGTGAGATCTTCCGGGTGCTCGATTACGCGCTGACGCATGGAACGCAGGAGGTAGTCGCCCGCTCCGGCATCGACCGCATTTCGAACCTGGCGATCCATGGCGGTGATCGCAGGCGGGACGGGGTGTAGAGCCGCCGTACGCTGGGCGCAGCTTGCCAGCGAGAGGACGCCGGCGAGCGCGAGCGTTCCGCGGCCGAGGATCTGGACTTGTATGCGGACCGCCGTCATTTCTTATCGAAGACGATCTGGTCGCCCGGCTGTGTTCCCGTGTTCCGAATGGTGCCGGACGGGAACTCCAGGACCGAGCGGGCTGTGAGGCAGAGCGATATGCGCCATGGCTTCATGTCTGAACGAATTTTCCGTACCTTCTTATCGCGATCAAGATAGATAACATCGATCGCGAACTTCATTCCAAAGCAATGCACGCCTTCGCAGGGAGAGATCCAGAGGCCTTCGCCCGGTAAGAGCGCAGTCCGACCCAGAAGACCAGTACGGCGTTCCCGGCTGGATCGCGCGACGAGGACGTTATCACCCAGCAAGACGCCCCGCGTCTGGTTCCGTACACTAATTTTCAATTGCTTGTTTATAACACGGGTTGAGTACTGAAGTTCCAGCATGCGGAAGGAAAAGCCAGCCCCGGAAACTTCCTCAGCTCCGACGGGTTACAATCGGAGCTCATCGCCCTGTAAGTTTGTAACAAACCGGTCACTCTATGCGTCGGGTCGCTATCTTACTAGTACTTTTCACCTCGTCAAAATTCGCCGTTCAGGCGCAAATCACGACCGCCGCGACGTTCGGAACGGCGATCTCCTTACCCGGCGGGACACCTTCGGACATCGTGCTCGATGAGCCTCGCCAGCGCCTGTATCTTGTCAACACCAATAACAACCGGGTTGATATTTACGGTATTTCGAACCATCAGTTGATTGGTAATGTCGGCGTGGGCGGGTCGCCGTTGGCCGCGGCAATGTCGTGGGACCGGTCGTTTCTCTATGTCACGAACTCGAAGAGCTCAACGGTAAGCGTGATTGACCTTGGCCAGTTGCGCGTCACCCTGACCGTCTCGCTGCCTGCGGTTCCGGAAGGGGTTGAGGTGGGCATAGATGGACGAGCGCTCATCGCGACGAGGGCGACGAACTCGCTATTGATTTTTGATCCGACGCAGGTGAGCGGGCAGCAACTGACCACGGTACCTGAACCGCCGACGCCTTCCACGCCAGCCCCGCTTCAAGGGCAGACGCTGACCAGGCCCCAGACGACCTTCTACAGCAAACTGATTCGGACTCCGGACGGGCAGTACATCATCGGCCTGACGAATCCGACTACGACACTAACCTACCTTTTCGTCTATGAAGTTCTCTCCGGGACTATCCTGCGGAGCCGGACGGTGACGGGACAATCCACGGTGCTTTCCATTGCTCCCGACGGCTCACGTTTCATGGCCGGGTACACCATGTACGACACAGCCACGCTTTCGGTGATCGCACAGCAGAACAATGCAAACGCACCCTTTACATTCACCGCCGCATTTAACACGCAGCAGAATGTGGGCGGTAGTGTTTTCAGCGGTGACGGCAATACGATCTACAGCGCATTCAATGTCGCCGCGGCTACTCTCCCGGCGCCCAGGCCCTCCTCTTCCACTTTGCTGATCAACGATTCGCGCAACCTGGCGATTCAACTGGGAATCCGCCTGCCGGAGAGCATTGTCGCCAAAATGGTAATCACTTCAGACGGCGCGAATGCGTGGAGTCTTTCGCAATCGGGCATGATTTACCTGCCTCTGTCCACCCTGTATGACTACCCGATCATTCAGCCGGATTCGACGCAGGTCTTCCTTTCCTCCAACCCCTGCAATCGTGGTCTCGCGACCGGCGCGGTCAAGATCAACAACCTGGGCCATGGCAAGCTGACATACTCCATCAATAACCTGAATCAGGCTCTGGTTACGCAGGTGACGACCGGTCTTGCGCCTTCGACGATCCAGTTCACCATGGACCCGGGCAGAGCCAATGTAAGCAGGCAATCGGGAACCAATCTTTATACCGGCGGGCAGACCGTCACGGGATATCCGCTCGACATCAATCTCGCCTCGAATGAAGCGATCAACATCCCCAATACAGTTCATGTCTACATGAACCAGCGGGACCCGGATCAGCGGGGCCTGATTTATCCGATCCCGACGCTGACCAACAACTCGCCCGGGACGGCCGCGAATCCCACATTCACCGGCGGCAACGAAGGACTTTACGATATTGTGCTGGACCAGGGGCGCAACCGTGTGTACGTCAGCAACTCGGCGCGGAACCGGATCGAGATCTTCGACACTGTGAACCGGGCGTTTCTCGATCCTGTCATCGTGGGCCAACTGCCGCACCAGATGGCACTTTCGACCGATGGCAATACGCTCTACGTCGGGACAACCGGCGGCGAATTGATTTCCATCGTCGACCTTACGCAGACGCCTCCCGCCTTCACGGGCTACATCAACTTCCCTCCCCTGCCCCGACAAGCAAGCGGCACCAATGCCGCGGTGAACAGCCCACGGTCGCTCGCCTACGGACTGTTTGGTTTGGAATTCATCATGTCGAACGGGGGACAGTGGAAACTGTCCAACGGCAACGTGGCGACCGTGCGACCCGCGGATTCCGTGACCCTGGTGGGAACGTCCAGCAATTTCGTCGCGCCGACCACGATGGTCGCCTCCACCGACGGGCTTTCCATCCTTACGCTCGCCGGCAGCGGAGAGGCGTTTCTGTACGATGCCACGACCGATTCCTATATCAGCGCCTCGCAGTTGATCCCCACCGCCTCTTTGGCGTCGGCCGGCTTTTTCGGCCCGATCGGCGCGGCTCCGGGCGGAGCGTACTTTCTCGTTGGAGCCCAAGTGTTGAATGCCTCGCTGAGTACGCTTCCCTCCTCGGGGAACGCTACTGCGAGCTCCAGCCAGCGCAATTACGCCGCTGTGTACCCCCTCGATCAGAATCAGTTCGTCGCCTTCACCACCAGTTTCCGTTCCGGAATCACCGCCAGTTCGGCTGATGAACAAAGGCCTACTCTGCAGCTCATCAATGTGAACACCGGGCAAAGCACGCTGCTCGGAGTTGTCGCCGAACAGCCTCGCTGGACCGTGTTCGGGACCACGCGCACAAACGTTCCGCCGCGCACTATGGTGGTGGATTCGAACGGCACGGCTTACATCCTGACACTTTCCGGTCTCACGGTAGTTCCCATCAATGGCGCGCCGGCTCCCCAGCTGAGCACGGTGCGGCCGGTAACGGGGACAACGATGGCGCCGGGGACGTTCATCACCGTGAGCGGATCGGGACTGGCAACGGCGGAAACGGCGAATACGCTGCCTGCGCCGACCGTGCTGGGCGGAAGCTGCGTGACATTCAACGATGTCTCGCTGCCGCTGTTGAAGGCAGCCGACGGGCAGATTCAGGCCCAGATTCCCGCGAATGTTCTGACGGGATCGAACGTGGTGGTAGTGCGATCGCTCGCCACGGGCCAGTACAGCAATTCGGTGGTTGTGAACGTACAGCCGACCGGCACGAATTAGTACACTGGTTCCAGCCCACCTGCCATGCTTGTTCTGACGGGACCTTCTGGTTCCGGTAAATCCGCGTTTGTTCTCGATCGATTTCGGGAAGCCGTTCGCGCCGGGCGCACGGACATACGCCTGCTCGTCCCTACCGCGACGCTGGTGGAACACCTGCGGCATGAACGGGCTCGCGAGGGGTTGATTTTTCGGCCGGAGCTGATCCAGACATTCTCGAAATTCGCGAGCTCATTGGCGGTGGATGCACGGCTGGTGTCGCGCCCGCTCTTTTATGTGATCGTCGAGGATGCGTTGCGGAGGGTCGCCCCGGGGGAGTTCGCGCGGGTTTCGGATGCTCCGGGATTTCCGGCTTCGGTGGCGCAGACGATTGAGATGCTGGATGCCGCGGGGTGCGATGCGGCGGCGCTGGCGAGGCTGCGGTCGGATGCTCCGCTGGGTCCGGCTTTGGCGTTGGTATGGAGAGAGGTGGCTGAGCAGTTACGGGCCCGCGGGCTGGTGACGCGTGCGGGTTTGCTGCGCCGCGCGGCGCGGGGGAATACGTCCGTGCGGGAGATCTGGTTCGATGGGTTTGGGGCTTTTTCGGATCCGGAACTGGAGTTGGTGGAGGCTTTAGGTAAGAGCCGGGAAATTGTTGTGACGCTGCCTTTGGATGGGGCTTCGCTCGCTACACGAGCGCGATTCGTGCGGATGGGGGTGGAGGTTCGGGAGCGACAGGCCACAAAAAACGATGGCCTGTCCCACGTTCGGTTTGTGGCGGATTCTGTTGAGCGGGAAGTGGAGGAGATCGCGCGGCGCATCCTGGATAGCGGGCGGGAGTTCCGGGAGATTGGCGTGGCGCTGCGAAATCCAGAGCGCTATGCCGGGTTGAT
>JAOAPQ010000039.1 GCA_025462965.1 Bryobacterales bacterium | reverse complement strand
AGCAGGAACGCCAATCCAGGAGGAAACAAGACCGCCCGCGACCCAAAAGGCAGGACGGTATTCACCCAGGCTGGTTCGGATGGCGCCGGCCATGAGCGCCGCGAGCGAAGCCCCGAGCTGGTGGGATGCGCCGATCCAGCGACGCTTCGCCGGGCAGATCGGGGAGGCGCTCGAGCAATTGCGGCTGTCGCTCCAAGCCGCGGAAGCTGCCGCAAGGGCCGTTATGAGCGGTAACCGATCGCCGCCGCGCAAGAGATCTCCGAATCGAGTTGACTAACTACCCGAGCCGGCGGCCGTCCAACCACCAACACGATGAATTTCGCGCAGGATCTCCGGTATGCCGCGCGTATGCTCCGGGCGAATCCCGGCTTCACGCTTGTCGCGGTTCTCACGCTTGCGCTGGGAATAGGCGCCAATACGGCGATCTTCAGCTTTGTGGATGGCGTTCTGCTGAAACCGCTTCCCTATGCGCATCCCGAACGCATTCTGATGGTCTGGGAAAAGCCGCCACAGGGAGAGCGGAACGGCATCTCCACGCTGAACTATCTCGACTGGAGGGCCCAGAACACCGTCTTCGACAGGATGGCGGCGCAAAGGGGTGAGTCGGTGACCATGTCCGGGGCGACGGAGCCGGTGGAACTGCGCGCGGGCATGGTCTCCGCGCCTTTTTTTGAAATCTTTGGCGTACAGGCTGCGTTGGGACGGACCTTTGCAAATAATGAAGACACAGCCGGCGCTCCGCGCGTGGCCGTGATGAGCCACAGGCTGTGGCAGAATCGCTTCGGCGCGGACAAGAGTATCCTGGGCCGCAAACTGATTCTGAACGGACAGCCATACACCGTAGTCGGCGTGCTGCCGCGGAACAGCGCATATGACCGTTCCTTCTTCGAGATCTGGCTTCCGCTCGTATTCGAGCCAAAAGACATGACGCGCAATTTCCACTGGTTCCGCTCGTACGCCCGTTTGAAGGAAGGCGTCACGCTCGAGAAGGCCCGCGCTGAAATGAAGGTCGTCGGCGCCCGAATCGAGAAACAATACCCCGATTCGAACAAGGGCTGGAGCGTGACGGTGGATCGTTTCGCCGACCGCCTGGTGGGCAATCAACTTCGCCAATCGCTTTACGTGCTGCTCGCCGCGGTGGGCGCCGTACTGTTGATTGGATGCGCGAACCTGGCCAACCTGACCCTGGCGAAAGGTACATCGCGCGAGCGGGAAGTCGCCATCCGCGCTTCGCTGGGAGCCGGCCGCTGGAGACTGATGCGCCAGTTTCTCACCGAGAATGTACTGCTATCGCTGCTCGGGGGGTGCGCCGGACTGGCGCTGGGATGGGCCATGGTGCGCGGACTCAAATTCCTGATGCCTCCCTTCATGCTGCCCTCGGAGGCGGAGGTGTCGGTCGACTTTCGGGTACTGCTGTTCACGCTCGGAATCGCGGTAGTTACGGGCGTAGTATTCGGCCTGGCTCCAGCCCTGCAGGCCGCGCACCCGAACCTGGCGAGCACGATGAAGGAGGGCGGACGCGGTTCCACCGCCAGCGCGGCGAGGCGACGTCTGCGCGGGGGACTGGTGGTGCTCGAAACCGGGCTGGCCTTTGTGCTGTTGACTGGTGCGGGATTGCTGATTCGCAGCTTCGACCGGTTGCAGCAGGTGAACGCGGGCTTCGATACCACCAACGTTCTGACCATGCACATTCCGTTCCCCGCCACCAGGTTCAAAGAAGGCGACCAGGCGACGGCTCACGTCCAGCACGTCATCCAGGCTATTGAGAGCGTTCCCGGTATCCGCGAGGTGGCTGCGACATCAGTATTGCCGCTGGAAGGATGGAGCAACGGTATGCCATTCCAGATCGCAGGCAAGCCGATAAAGGACCATGCGAACCGAGAGGCGTGCTTTTTCAAGCAGGTCACGAGCTCGTATTTTCATGCGCTTGGAATTCAGCTGCGCAAGGGGCGTGGACTTACCGAGAGGGACACGAAGGGCGGGCCGCCGGTAGCCGTGATCAACGCGACCATGGCCAAGAAATACTTCAAGGACGAAGATCCGATCGGCCAGCGCATCCTGGTTCAGGAAATCCTCTACGACAGGCCCGGCCTGGGTCCCGAGATCGCATGGCAAGTGGTGGGCGTGATCACCGATGAGAAGATCGGCGGCCTCGATGACGACCGAAGCGCCGGCATGTACATTCCGTTCGCACAGAGTCCGGTCCCGTACGTGAGCCTGGTTGTGAAAGGCGACGTGAACCCCGAGACGATGCAGCAGGCCATCCGCCACGAAGTGCGCCAGGTGGATCCTGACCAGGCGCTGACCGAGGTGAAGACGCTCGAGACGATCAAGTCCGAGTCGGTCGGCGCGAACCGAATGCGCACCACATTGCTTGGGGTGTTTGCGGGGATAGCGCTCTTATTGGCGGCGATTGGGATCTACGGCGTGATTTCGTATTCAGTGGCGCAGCGGACGCATGAAATGGGCGTACGCTCGGCACTGGGCGCCAGCCGCATCGACATTCTGCGCCTGGTGATTTCGAATGGGATGCTGCTGGCGGGCATCGGATTGGGGATCGGACTTGCGGGAGCATTCGGTTTGACGCGGCTGCTCCAGAGTCTGCTATTCGGGGTAAGCGCGACGGACCCGGTAACCATCGTGGCTGTGGCGACGGTGCTGGCCGCCGTGGCGCTCTCGGCGTGCTACATTCCGGCGCGGCGTGCGACCAAGGTGGACCCGGCGGTGGCGCTTCGCTATGAATGAGCAGTCCCGTTGTTCCGGTAGCATCCATACGTTGCGAGTAGTACGCCCGGTGACTTTGTAGGCCCTACCCGTACAATTCCCGGACACGCTCCCGGATTGCCTCCGGAACCAAATGCTCCCATGCCTCGCGCCGCGCAATTCTCTCCCGCACCTCCGTCGCCGAGATATGATCGCACTCCATCCCAAGCTCCAGCGGCCTAATCCGGCCCTGCATCCCCACCGGCGGCTCATAGTCTCCGTTCCGAGACGCAACCAGCATCTCGAATTCGTCCAGCATCCGCGCGAACGCGCCTGCGTCTCCGTAGTCCCAAGCCACGATCCGCTCTGCCGCATCCCGCCCGCACAGAAACGTGATCTCGACTTGGCCGCCCACGGCGGCCCGCGCCTCCCGCGCGATTTCCACGAAGAGCCCGCCGTCCGTCACCATTACGTCGAACGGCGGCGTCGCTACCGCGTGCAGCATCTCCAGCCGCGCCTCGAATGGTACGCCGTTGTAGTCTTTATGCGGTAGTACCCGCGGCAGCACGAACACAACGCGATCTACATGCGCTCTGGCCGCTTCTGCCAGCGCCAGATGCGCCCGAGTCGGCGGATTGAAGGTTCCCGGCAAGAGACCGATTCTCATTATTCCCTTGTAGTACAACTGAACTGTGAAGATCACCGCAGTGGAAGCGTTCGCCATCTCCATCCCTTTGCATACCGCTGTCTCCGACGCCGTTCGACGCATCACCCACCGCGACAGCCTCATTGTCCGCATCCGGACCGAGGATGGCCTCGAGGGCGTCGGTTTCACGCTTGGATACGATGGCAGCCTCGCGATGGTTTCCCTCGTGGATGTCATCTACAAACCGATCCTCCAGGGTGGGAATGCCTTGCATTCCGAGGCGCTGTGGGCCGAAATGTATCGCCAGTCGATCCAGGCGGGCCGCCGCGGCGCAGCGCTGCGCGCCATGAGCGCCATCGATATTGCGCTCTGGGATCTGCGCGGCAAGGCGGCACGGATGCCCGTCAAGCATCTCCTTGGGGTC
>JAOAPQ010000025.1 GCA_025462965.1 Bryobacterales bacterium | reverse complement strand
GAAGTGCGCGGCGTCGCGGGAACGTGGAAAGATCTCACCGACAGCGTCAATTTCATGGCCGGCAACCTCACGTCGCAGGTGCGCAACATCGCGCAGGTGACGACAGCCGTCGCGAAGGGCGATCTCTCGACGAAGATCACAGTAGACGTGCGCGGTGAAATCCTGGAACTGAAGAACACCATCAACACGATGGTGGATCAGCTCAGCTCGTTCGCTTCGGAGGTTACGCGCGTAGCGCGCGAAGTAGGAACGGAAGGCAAGCTGGGCGGACAGGCCGAAGTACGCGGCGTCGCCGGAACCTGGAAGGATCTCACGGACAGCGTGAACTCCATGGCCAGCAACCTGACCAATCAGGTCCGTAACATCGCCGGCGTCACGACGGCGGTCGCGAACGGCGATCTCTCGCGCAAAATCACGGTGGATGTGCGCGGGGAGATCCTGGAGCTCAAGAACACCATTAATACAATGGTGGACCAGCTCAGTTCGTTCGCGTCGGAAGTAACGCGCGTGGCGCGCGAGGTCGGGACCGAAGGGAAGCTGGGCGGGCAAGCGGAAGTGCGCGGCGTCGCGGGCACGTGGAAGGATCTCACGGACAGCGTCAACTTCATGGCCGGCAATCTGACCAACCAGGTTCGCAATATCGCGGGCGTCACCACGGCGGTCGCAAACGGCGACCTTTCGCGCAAGATCACGGTCGACGTGCGCGGCGAAATCCTGGAGTTGAAGAACACCATTAACACGATGGTGGATCAGCTCAGCTCGTTCGCTTCGGAAGTAACGCGCGTGGCGCGCGAAGTCGGTACGGAAGGCAAGCTGGGCGGGCAGGCGGAAGTACGCGGCGTCGCGGGAACATGGAAAGATCTCACGGACAGCGTGAATTCCATGGCGAGCAATCTCACGGATCAGGTCCGCAACATTGCCGCGGTGACGACAGCGGTCGCGAACGGCAACTTGTCGCGTAAGATCACCGTCGATGCGCGCGGCGAAATCCAGGAGTTGAAAAGCACCATCAACACCATGGTCGACCAGCTGAATTCGTTTGCCTCGGAAGTAACGCGCGTGGCGCGCGAGGTCGGCACGGAAGGCAAGCTGGGCGGACAGGCCGATGTACGCGGCGTGGCCGGAACCTGGAAGGATCTCACGGACAACGTGAACTCGATGGCTGCCAACCTTACCACACAGGTGCGCGGTATCGCCAAGGTGGTGACAGCGGTCGCCAACGGCGATCTGAAGCGCAAACTGGTTCTCGAAACGAAAGGCGAAATCGCCGAACTCGCGGACACCATAAATGAAATGATCGACACGCTGGCCGTCTTCGCCGACCAGGTGACAACCGTTGCGCGCGAGGTCGGGATTGAGGGCGCGCTGGGTGGCCAGGCGCGCGTGCCCGGCACGGCGGGAATCTGGCGGGATCTCACGAACAACGTGAACCAGCTTGCCGCGAACCTCACCACGCAGGTGCGCGCCATCGCTGACGTGGCCACGGCCGTGACCAAGGGCGACCTCACGCGTACCATCGCGGTTGAAGCGCAGGGTGAAGTGGCGGCGCTTAAGGACAACATAAACCAGATGATCAGCAATCTGGCGGAGACGACCCGCAAGAACACCGATCAGGACTGGTTGAAGACGAACATCGCCAAATTCACCGGCATGGTGCAGGGACAGAAAGATCTACGCACCGTTTCGCAGCTTCTGCTTTCGGAACTGACGCCTTTGGTGGGCGCCCAGCGAGGAACCTTCTACATAGCGGAGTCGCAGGAAGAGGATTATGTCCTGAAGCTGACCTCCGCCTACGCTTACACCGGCGATAGCGCGGCCCCGCAACGGTTCATGCTGAGCGAAGGCCTGGTCGGGCAGTGCGCCCGCGAGAAGGAGCGCATCCTCCTTACCAGCGCTCCGAACGATTACATGAAGATCAGCTCCAGCCTGGGCGAGGCCAGCCCGGTGAGCCTGGTTGTGCTGCCGGTGCTGTTCGAGGGCGAAGTGAAAGCGGTGGTGGAGCTCGCGTCGTTCCGCCAATTCAGCGACATCCATCTGGCGTTTCTCGATCAGCTGACGAAGAGTATCGGCATCGTGCTCAACACGATCGCGGCTACCATGCGTACGGACGAACTGCTGAAGCAATCGCAGGCGCTCGCGGACAAGCTGCAGAAGACCAATGAAGAGTTGCAGGAAAAAGCGCAGCTCCTGGCCGAGCAAAAGACCGAAGTGGAGCGCAAGAACCGCGAAGTGGAGCAGGCCAAACAAGCCCTGGAAGAGAAAGCCGAGCAGCTTGCGCTCACCTCCAAGTACAAATCCGAATTCCTCGCGAATATGTCGCATGAGCTTCGGACCCCGCTGAACAACCTGCTGATCCTGGCGAAGATGCTGGCCGACAATGCGGAGTCCAACCTGCAGCCTCGGCAGGTCAAATTCGCGGAGACTATTCACTCGTCGGGCACCGACCTGCTGGCGCTGATCAATGACATTCTGGATCTCTCGAAGATCGAATCCGGGAAAATGGACGTCGAACTAGGGGGCGTACGCTTCACGGAACTGCAGGACTACGTCTCACGGAATTTCCGTCACGTCGCGGAGGGAAAGTCGCTCGAATTCACAATAGACCTCGATCCGCAGCTCCCATCGACCATCCACACCGACGTCAAGCGGCTGCAACAAGTGCTGAAGAACCTTCTCTCGAACGCGTTGAAATTCACATCGAAAGGTTCAGTTGTGCTGCATATCGATGTGGCGACGGACGGATGGCGCCGTAACCATCCGGTCCTGAACCGCGCGAAGTCGGTGGTTGCTTTCTCGGTGACGGATACCGGAATCGGCATCGCATCGGACAAGCAGAAGATCATTTTCGAAGCCTTCCAGCAGGCGGACGGAACAACGAGCCGCCGCTTCGGCGGCACGGGCCTCGGTCTTTCCATCAGCCGGGAACTCGCGCGGCTGCTTGGCGGCGAAATCCGGCTGCAAAGCGAACCTGGACGGGGAAGCACGTTCACTCTTTATCTGCCGCAGACCTATATCACGCCGGCATTCGCCGCGAAGCCCGAAGAGACGCCCGCCTCCGAACTACTTGCGCTTACAGGAGACGGCCACGGCCCGCGCGTAGATGTTATCCTCCCAACGCCCAAGGCGAAGCCAATGCCGGCCTTCGTGGAGGAAGTGGCGATCGATGACGACCGCAACGCCGTGACGGAGGTCGATCCCGTGCTGCTGATCGTCGAAGACGATGTGACCTTCGCGCGCATCCTTCTCGATATGGCGCATCGCAACGGTCTAAAGGCTTTGGTCGCTTCGCGCGGGACGACGGCGCTGGCACTTGCCAAGGAATTCAAACCGAGCGCAATCACGCTCGATATCGGACTGCCCGATATGGGCGGGTGGACCCTGCTCGACCGCCTGAAGCACGACGCGGCGCTCAGCCACATTCCGGTACACGTCATCTCCGGCGACGAGAACCGCCGCCTCGGCATGGCGCTCGGCGCCATCGCGTTCCTCCAAAAGGCGGAGAAAGAAAGCAATCTGGACGATGCATTCCAGCGGATCACGCAATCGCTGGAGACACGTCGCAAGAATTTGATCTTTGCGTCCGGCGATCCGGAACGCACTCGCCTGTGGGAGGATCTGATCGGCGGCAGCGACGTAAAGATAACCTGCGTTCCCTCCGGCGATGACTGCGTGGCCGCGATCAAAACCCATTACTTCGATTGCCTGGTCCTCGACCTGGACACGCTCACAATCCCACTGGCTCGAGTCCTGAATGAACTGGAGCACGGCAGCGTGGATCCCCGGCTTCCCGCGGTTCTTTACGCCACTCGCCAGCTCAGTTACGAGGAAAGAGTGGATCTGAAATTCGCCGCGCGCTCCGGCGTCCTCCGTTTTGTCCACACCGACGAACGGCTGCTTGACGAAACGTCGCTCCTGTTGCATCGGTTTGAGAGTCACCTCTCGGATACGCAGCGCCAGACACTGGCGAAGGTCCGCCAGGTGGATTCCAAACTCGCCGGAAAGAAAGCACTCGTTGTGGACGACGATCTCCGCAACATCTTCGCGCTCACGAGCATTCTGGAACACCACGATTTGCGTGTCGTTCACGCGGAAAACGGTCGCGCCGGCATTGAGGTTCTAAAGAGTACGCCCGATATCGATGTCGTGTTGATGGATATTATGATGCCGGAAATGGACGGTTATGAAACGATGAAGGCAATCCGCAACTTTCCCGAGTTTGGCAGTCTGCCGATCATCGCCCTAACGGCCAAAGCGATGCTCGGCGATCGTGAGAAGTGCATCGAAGCGGGAGCATCGGACTATGTGACAAAGCCCGTAGATCTGGATCAATTGTTTTCCGTGCTGCGGGTTTGGGTCTCCCAGAACGTGGATGAGCCGTTCGGACGGTCTGCCCGGAGAAGCGGGGCGCAGGCTTGACGCAGAGAGGCACGGCTACGGCTATGGCTCTTCAATCCAGTCCGAAAGTCAAAATCCTGCTGGTGGACGACAGCGCCGAAAATCTGGTCGCCCTCGAAGCCGTGCTCGAAAGTCTCGGTCAGGATCTGGTCAAAGCCAAGTCCGGATTCGAAGCGCTTCGGCACTTGCTCGACGACGATTTCGCGGCCATCATTCTCGACGTGAAGATGCCGGAGATGGACGGCTTCGAGACGGCGTCTCTCATCAGATCCCGCAAGCGGTCTCAGCACACGCCTATTCTTTTTCTCACCGGCTTTCGGAATGAAGAGCACCTGTTCCGCGGCTACGATCTGGGCGCCGTGGATTTTCTGTTCAAGCCGATCGTCGCGGAGGTGCTGCAATCGAAGGTTTCCGTCTTCGTTGAGTTGAGCAAGAACGCCGATCTTTTGCGCACACAGGCCGAAGAGATCCGAACGTTGAACATAGACCTGGAACGAAAGGTCAATGAGCGAACCGCGGAATTGATAGCGGATATTGCAGAGCGGAAACGCGCCGAGCAGGCTCTTCGGGAAAGTGAACAACGGCTTCGTGTCGCCATTGAGGCGGCTGATCTTGCGCTATGGAGTATCGAGGTATCGAGCCAGGCCGTGTCCGCTTCTCCGAGGTTGAATCAGATGTTCGGATTCCCGGAAGAGGCCAGCAGCGATATGGAAGTGTTGCTGAACCGTATCATGCCGGAGGACCGTGATAGGGCTGCTCGCCAACTGCTGGCGTCGCTCGACGGCTCGGCCGAATTCGATTGCGAGTTCCGCGTAATGCCTCCAGGGCAGAACCCGCGGTGGATCGCGTCGCGCGGACGACTTCTGAGCGAGGATCACGAATCGCCCGCGCGGCTCGTTGCTGTTTCGCAAGATATTACCGGCCGGCGCGTCGCGGAAGAAGTCGTTCGCCACAAGCAGAAACTCGAGAGCATGGGGCTGTTGGCGGGCGGTATCGCGCATGACTTTAATAACCTGCTGACGGGAATTTTAGGTCACTCTTCGCTTGTGCTGGAGGACGACAAGTTGAGCACGGAAAATCGGGAATGCCTCGAGAACGTCGTGCTTGCGGCCGAGAGCGCCGCTCAACTTACCCGGCAGATGCTTGCTTATTCTGGCCGGGGAAGGTTTGTTGTGGAATCCGTGGCACTTTCGCGCCGCGTCAGGGAACTGCTCCCGCTGCTCCAGGCTACGTTGCCCAAGCATGTCGAACTGGACCTCGATCTGGTAGAAAATTTGCCCCACATCGAGGTGGATACCGCTCAGTTGCAGCAGCTCGTCATGAATCTGGTCACGAACGGCGCCGAAGCGGTGGGGCCGCACGGCGGTTTCGTGAAGCTGACCACGCGGCTTGCCGAGGTCGGCGAGGCATTCCTGCCTGACGCGATTGAAGGGCGGGAAATCGCGCCGGGGACCTACGTGATGCTGGAGGTGCGCGATAACGGGCATGGCATGGACCCGGCCACCCAATCACGGATTTTCGATCCGTTTTTCACCACTAAATTCACCGGCCGGGGCCTCGGCCTCGCGGCCGTGTTGGGAATCGTTCGCGGCCACAAAGGCGCGATCCAGTTGCGCAGCCGTCCCGGCGAAGGGACTGTGTTCAACGTATACTTCCCTCCTTCGGAATGGCTGGATCACAAGCAGCATGAGGCAGCGAGTTCCGCCGTGCAGGGAAACGGATTGGTGCTGATAGTGGACGACGAGGAGACGATTCGCCGCACCGCTAAACTGTCCCTCGAACGCCACGGGTTCACGGTGTTGCTGGCGCGCAATGGTATGGAGGGCGTGGATCTCTTCCGGGCGTCGGCGGAGCGCGTCTCCGTGGTGCTCCTAGATATGGCGATGCCGGTAATGAGCGGCGAGCAGGCGTTCCGGAAGATGGTGGCTATCCGGCCTGGCATTCCCGTGGTTGCTTCGAGCGGGTTCGATGAGCAGGAGACTCTGGCCCGGTTCGGTGAAGGGCTCGCCGGTTTCCTTCAGAAGCCTTATACGGCAGCCCAGTTGGCGCGTAAGTTGAAAGAGGTCACCGGAGCTTCGGCTATTCGGACTGCCGGAAAATAGAGGTGGGCGTCGGGGCCGGGCGGGACCCTCGTGTGCTACCGTACAATATGCTTGTGGCTAGTGAAGCATCCCTCCAGCAGGCCGTTTCCAGACTGAACCAGGTGCGCACGGAGATCGCGAAAGTGATCGTCGGGCAGGACGACGTGGTGGAAGGCGTTCTCATATGCCTGATCGCCTCCGGCCATGTGCTGCTGGAAGGTGTCCCCGGACTGGGCAAAACAACGCTTCTGCGCACGCTGGCGCGCGCGCTTCAATTGAAATACTCGCGGATCCAGTTCACGCCGGACCTCATGCCTGCCGATATCGTCGGCAGCATGATCATGGAAAACGATGAGCACGGTTCCAAGGTATTGCGTTTCCAACCGGGTCCGATTTTCGCGAATTTGGTGCTGGCTGATGAAATCAACCGCGCGACGCCCAAGACGCAATCCGCACTGCTCGAAGCCATGCAGGAACGCACTGTGACGAGCGGCAACACTACGCACCAGTTGGAAGCTCCGTTTCTGGTGATGGCGACGCAGAACCCGATCGAGATGGAAGGCACGTACCCGCTTCCTGAGGCGCAGCTCGACCGCTTCCTGATGAAGATTCTGGTGACGTATCCGTCGCGCGCGGAATTGGGACGCATTGTGGAGCGCACCATCGCCCGCGAGGAAGCGCATGTGAATCCGGCGCTCGACGCAGAGTCCATTAAGGATGTCCGGGCGGTGTGCCGCGAGGTGATGGTTGCTCCGCACGTGCAGGATTTCGCGATCGAACTTGTGATGGCCACGCAGCCCGATGAGAAGGACGCACCGGAACTCGCGAAAAAGTATATCCGCTACGGGAGTTCCCCTCGCGGAGCGCAGGCCTTGGTGGAATGCGGCCGGGTTCTGGCGCTGATGCGCGGCCGGTTTCACCTAAGCGTCGAGGATATTCGTACAGTCGCGGCCGCCGTATTGCGGCATCGGGTTATTCTCAACTTCGACGCCCACGCCGATGGGCAAACGCCGGAGACGGTGCTCGCCAGCATCATCCGCGGTGTAACCGCGCACGCCTCGGCGGCCTAGCCAGCCTATGGAAAAGCGCCGCGGCCAACGTTTTCCCATCCACCTACCGGTGCAGATTTCCGTGGTCAGCGGAAAACGGGTCGCACGCGTCACAAAGACCTCGAACATCAGTTCGGGCGGCATCTCGTTTCCCTCCGCCAAGGAAGTGAAAGTCGGCGGCAAAATACAATACGAGATCACCCTTGCCGCGGGCGAGGCGCCCGTCCGAATCCACTGCACGGGCAAGGTGTTGCGCATCGAGCCGGTGCAAAATGACCCCGAGATGCCATTCCTCGTCACGGCGACTATCGACAAATACAAGTTCGTTCGCGATCGCGAAACTTAAACCAGCAGCTTGCGATACTGCACAAACCCTGGACGGTCCGCCATCTTGTCGTACAGCGCGATGGCGACGGAGTTCGTTTCGCGCGTAAGCCAATAGACACGGCTCGCGCCCGCCCGCTTTGCCGCGTCGTATACGGCCTCGATCAGCGCGCGTCCAACTCCCCGGTTCCGAGCGTCTTCAGCCGTATACAGATCCTGCAGATAACAATACGGCCCCGGCGTCCAGGTGGAAAGATGAAAGAGGTAGTGGACGATGCCGACGAGCCTGCCATCAATATCAGCTCCGAGGGCGTAAATCGGCTGCTCCGGATCATGAAACCGCCGCCAGGTCAGTTCCATGGTTTCCGCGTGGGGGGCCGCATGGTAGAAATCCTGGTATGCCCTCCATAGAGTTTGCCAGGCGGCGCGGTCTGTTCCCTGGAGCGAGCGAACGATCATCTTTTTAAACCTCCCTATCCTATTCGGATCGCAAGCACGTTACGGAAAACCAGGAAAATACACATAATACTAACGATGTTAAATAAGGAACCTGTGCCCCCATTGTTGGTCAGCGTCCAAGTCGCGGGCGCCCCGCAGCAGAATTTCCGCTTCACCGGGCCCTTTCGCATCGGACGCACGGATGATTGCGACGTCTGCGTAAAGAGCGAGTTCGTAAGCCGCAGCCACGTTAAGGTCGATTTCGAGAATGGCCGGTGGGTTGCCCGCGACCTCGGCAGCAGCAACGGAGTCTACCTGAACGGGGAGCGTGTTCCGCAGGTGGACATCGCCTCCGCTTCCACGTTCCGGCTAGGCATCGAAGGCCCCACGGTCAGGTTGGAAAGTTCGCCAGCGGACCCGGCACCGTCACCCGCCGCCACTGTGGACAAATACGTGGAGCGCTACTTCACCGCCACTGCGGGCGCTCCGGCAGGGGAACATACCATGCTGGTCCGCCGCGCCTTTCAACAGATCCAGACCAAACAGAAGCGCAGATACACGAACGTTATCGCCGCCCTGGGTATTGCCGTCATCGCGGTCGCCGGTTATGCCTTCTACGTTCATCTCCAGTTCGGCAAGCAGAGGGCGCTCGCGGAAAGTATTTTCTACTCCATGAAATCGGTCGACCTCGACATCGCGGGCGTCGAGAAGCTTGTCACGGACACAAACAACGCGGCCGGTATGGAAGCCGTCAAGAAGTACCAACAGCGCCGCAAGGAGATGGAAAAGAATTACGACCAGTTCCTCTCTTCGCTGCGCACGTACGATCCCAAGATGAGCCAGGAGGACCGCCTAATCCTCCGCGTCGCCCGCATATTCGGCGAGTGCGAGTTGAACATGCCGGGCGGCTTCGTCGATGAAGTCCACACTTACATCAGGAAGTGGCAGTCGTCGGCCCGGTACAAGCGAGCGATTCAGTTAGCCCATGACAAAGGTTACACGCAACGCATCACGCAGGAGTTCCTCGCGAGGGATCTGCCGCCACAATTCTTCTATCTCGGCATGCAGGAAAGCGATTTCGATCCGTTCATCAGCGGACCCATGACTCACAAGGGCATCGCCAAGGGCATGTGGCAATTCATCCCCGAAACGGCGGTGAAATACGGCATGAAGGTAGGGCCGCTTCTCGATCTTCGCCGTCCGGACCCGGGCGACGACCGCCACCATTGGGAGATCGAAACCACTGCCGCATCCCGCTACATCAAGGATCTCTACAGCACGGATGCGCAGGCTTCCGGACTCCTCGTTATCGCTTCCTATAACTGGGGCGAGGACCGGGTCATCAAGCTCATCCGCAGCTTGCCCATGAATCCGCGTGAACGGAATTTCTGGAAACTGCTCGCCGCCTACCGGGGTAAGATACCCCAGGAGACCTATGACTATGTGTATTACATCTTCTCCGCTGCGGTGATCGGCGAGAATCCCCGGATCTTCGGGTTTGACTTCGATAACCCGCTGGGCCAGTTGGAACAGAAGTAGATGCCGACTCTCTACGACCAGGTTCCATACAGAGGAGCGCCGTTCGCCCAGACCCACCCCGACCGCCTCGCCATGCTCGCGCACCTCTTCGGAATGAAGCCCGCGCCGGTGGAGCGTTGCCGTGTTCTCGAACTGGGCTGCACCGATGGCGGCAATCTCATCCCAATGGCGATGGCTCTGCCGGGCAGTGAGTTTGTCGGCGTCGACCTAGCGGAAAGCCCGATCAATTCGGGCAGGAAGACCGTGCGCGACCTTGGTCTGACCAACATCGACCTTCGCGCCGGCGATCTGATGGATGTCGGTCCCGACTGGGGCCGGTACGATTTCATCATTGCCCACGGCGTTTACTCGTGGGTGCCGCCGCCCGTGCGCGACCAGACTCTGCGTGTTGCTAAACAGAACCTGGCGCCTGAGGGCGTCGCGTATGTCAGTTACAACGCGCATCCAGGCGGTCATCTGCGCCGGATGATTCGAGAGATGATGCTGTACCACGTGCGCGGAATCGAGGAGGCAACCGAGCGCATAACGCGTGCGCGGAGTCTCATCACGTTTCTCGTTTCGCAAACGCGCGAAGGTGCGGACGATTACAGGGGCTTCCTTCGCAAGGAACTCGAAGGCATCCTCGAACGCGATCCCAATGTTCTTTTCCACGACGAGCTTGCCGAATTCTGGGAGCCTGTTTTCTTTCACGAATTCATGAGCAGCGCTGCCGCGCAAGGGTTGCAATTCCTCTCGGAAGCCAACTACGCGGATATGCAGGACGGGGCGTTCGGCGGGCCTGCGGGTGAGATGCTCGAGTCGCTGGGGGAAGACCGCATCGCGCGCGAGCAGTACCGAGATTTCCTCAAATGCCGCAGATTTCGCCAGACGCTCCTGTGCCACGAGGCTGTCACGTTGGATGCGGAACCGTCGGGTATTCGAATCCAGCAGCTCTACGCCGCCTCGCCCGCGAAGATCGCCGCTGAGCAGGACGGCGTGAAAACCATCGAGGGACCGCATAGATCGTCAATGAAAAGCGCGCATCCGGTAGTGATCCGCGTCATGGAGCGCCTGATCGAGGCGTGGCCTCGCGCCTTGCACTTCGAGGAACTCATGGAGCATGTGGGCGGGAACCATCGGACCGCGCAGTGCGAGATCCTGCTCGCC
>JAOAPQ010000013.1 GCA_025462965.1 Bryobacterales bacterium | reverse complement strand
GAAGTGCTGGTGAGTTGATAGATCAGCTCCTCTTTTGTAATCTGAAGTGCACAAATACCTCCGTCTGGAAGTTTAGAAATCAAGCTGTTCTCCTCTAGATTCTCTATCTGCCGGTGGGGTCGGACGGCGGAATGCGGATGTTGTTCCGTTTCGATTCGAGACGACCTGGACTGGCTACCTTAATCCCGCGCTGTTTCACGACTTGGTAGCGCGATGCCGACCTACCTATTTGTGAGGCCGCAAACAGCCGCATGCGGGCAGCATCGTAGTTGTCCCACAGCTGGAGATCCTCGACGGACGGAAGTGTAACAGTCTCGGCTTGATCAAGACCTGCAAGTGCGGCGTCGACGCACTCCTCGGTGGACATAATGCTTCCCTGATCAAGCTTCGATAGTGGAAGTCCCGCGAGCTCCCACATGTCGGTCTCGGTCGTCGCGGGAAGCACGAGCTGAACAATCACCCTGCTGCCGGCGACTTCGTCCTGAAGCCCGCGGGTAAAGTTCATGATGTAGCCCTTTGTACCGCTGTAGACGCTGCTAATAGGGAGACTGTGGAACGACAGAACGGAGCCGATATTAATCAGGACGCCTTGATTTCGCTCCTGAAAGCGCGGCAGCACGGCGAGGCTAAGGTGAGATAGCGCCCTCACGTTCACATCGATCATGGCATCCAGGGCGGCGTTTCCGGTCTGGGCGAGCGGAGACGCTTTTGCGGTACCAGCGTTATTGACGAGCATGGTGACGCGAGGATCGGACGCTATGCTCTCCCCGACATTCTTTAGGTCCGCGGCGTCGCTCAAATCAGCAACGATAATTTGGACGTCTACTTTGTGCTCCGCTCGAAGGCGTTTCGCTATCGCATTGAGTCTATCGCCACGCCGAGCGATAAGAATAAGCCCATAGCCACGGTTGGCGAGCCGATCTGCATAAACCATCCCAATGCCGCCCGTTGCGCCGGTAATGACGGCCGTTCCCCTGTCTGAGACGTGTGTTTCGTAAACGGTTAATTCATTAGCAGTTTGGTCGCTCACGCTCTCTCGGTCTTGTGTCTGCATGTGCGGGCCTCTGACTTTAAGAACACCTGGCTCAACCAATTATTCCCGGGTGCAAGGTTTAGGCGATGTCCAACAGTCGCAATTCGCGGAATCGGCAAAACTTCGGCGTCTGGGAGGACCCGGGTCGAGATCCGGAAACCAACAACAGGCGTACGTCCACGCGACCGAGGGGCAACTCGGCAACAGCTCACTGGGGGGCACATTTTGCCGTTACGGGAGCTCCTGGGCCGCAAGCAGACCTTCGTGAAGGTGCACTGTGCTGCAATACCGCTCGGCCTTCCGGAAAGCGAGTTGTTCGGCCGCGGCTCTAAACGGCATGAGAGCAGGGAGGAGTAATCCGGAAGCGTGCGAATTGCTATGCCAATTTACTAGCGGGGCCATACCAGGGTCTGATGGTCCCGAGGGCCGTTACGGACTAATGTTGCTACATGGAGAGCAGTTCCATGCGGCGCGCCGGGGTCTAAGGGCAATCCTGACGCTTAATTGATCAACCGAGGTCTGTAACGCAAAGACTGGAGGCAACAAGCAATGTTAAACACTGCAAGGCCCATCGATTCCCATTGGGGGACTGCACACATCCCGGCGTGCGAAACCAACGAAGAGGAGATGATCGGAGCGCGCGGCGGGTTGAAGGAGATCATGCAACAGGTCGAAGTCGTTGGACCGACCCCATCGTCAGTCCTGATCCTGGGTGAAACCGGGACTGGCAAGGGATGCGTCGCCAAATCGATTCACGATGTCAGTGAGCGGAGCAGGCAAGCGTTCGTGAAGGTGAACTGTGCTGCCATTCCGCTCGGCCTTTTGGAAAGCGAGTTGTTCGGCCATGAGCGTGGGGCGTTTACGGGAGCCGTGGCGCAACGCATCGGACGCTTTGAAGCGGCGAACAGAGGCACGATTTTCCTGGACGAGATCGGCGATATCCCCTCGGAGCTGCAACCGAAACTCCTCCGGGTGTTACAGGAGCACGAATTCGAACGTCTGGGCAGCACACAAACGATACACACCGACGTCCGGCTGATATCGGCCACGCATCAAGACCTTCGAAAGATGGTCGCGGAAGGCAGGTTTCGCAGCGATCTCTATTACCGGTTGAATGTCTTTCCGATCACGGTGCCGCCCCTGCGTGACCGCCGGGAGGACATTCCGTTGCTGGTCACGCATTTCGTCGAGATCTTCGCTCATAGGATGAACAAGCGGATTGAAGTGATACCGCCGGCCGTCATCAATAGACTGGCGCGGCATCGGTGGCCGGGGAACATCCGCGAGTTGGAAAACTATGTCGAGCGCGCAGTCATTCTCACCCAGGGTGCGGTGCTCGAGGCGCCGCTCGACGAGTTGGTGCAATCGGACGATGAACTCAATGCGGAGCCAGTCAAGCTGAAAGACGCCGAACGCGCTCACATTGTGAAGCTTTTGCGGGAATGCAACGGCGTGATCGGGAGTGCCGCTGTAAAGCTCGCGGTGCCCCGCTCGACTCTGTTCTACAAAATGCGGCGGCTTGGAATCGGCAGCCCGGCCAAGGGGGACTGCTCGCGGGAGTAGCCGTGGCGCACGCACTTCTTCCTGCATGGGGTGAACGAAGATAAAACAGTGAAGCCGTTCTCGAGCGGTTGGCTACCGGACCGGCGCGCCGTCGAGATCCCGACCTGGCGCACGGTAAGCGTCGGCGGCGACGATCGCGCCCAGATTGGGCGGCCAAGATTCCACGCTGATTTCCCCTTTGCCCCAGACAGATTGGCGGCCCACGCCAGTCCATTTCGCGGCTTGTAAATAGGGAAGGAATTCGGCTAACTCGCCTTCATATTCTGCAGTCCCGAGAAAGCCGCCGATCGAGT
>JAOAPQ010000008.1 GCA_025462965.1 Bryobacterales bacterium | reverse complement strand
AAGCCTCCGTCGCCGTCGTCCAGGTGGCAACCGGTCAGACGCGCCAGACGGCCACGGGTGACACCGGCAACTACACCATTCCGGAACTCGCCATCGGCGAATACAAAGTGACCGCCAGCGCGGCGGGGTTCAAGACGACCGTCGTCCCCTCGGTCACGCTGCAGGTCAATCAGGCGGCTGAGCTGAACCTCACACTGGAGGTGGGCGCCATTTCCGACCAGATCACCATCACTTCCACGATGCCCCTGCTCTCCACGGAGAGTTCGTCCGTTGGAACAGTAGTAGAAAACCGGGCCATCGAAAGCCTCGCGCTCAATGGCCGTCAGTTCTGGCAACTGGTCGCCCTCGTGCCCGGCGCCAGTTACACACCGGGAGGGGACCGGACCCGTACGGGCGGCAGTTCCATTCGCTCCTCCGCCGTCAATGTTCAGATCAACGGAACCGGCTTCATCTATAACGGCTGGCTGCTCGATGGAGTCGATATCACCGAGTACGAGCAGGGCGGCACCAATATTCAACCGAACGTAGACGCCCTCGCGGAGTTCAAGGTGGAATCGGCCAACATGTCGGCCGAGTTCGGCCACACGCCGAACGTGGTCAGCGCAACCATGAAGAGCGGGACCAACGCATACCATGGCACGGCCTTCGAGTTTCTTCGCAACGATGCCGCGGACGCCCGCAACTTTTTCGCCGCTACCAAGAATCCGCTGAAACGCAATCAGTTCGGCGGCACAGCAGGCGGACCCATCCGGCGCAACAAGGTCTTTTTCTTCGCCGACATCGAGAGCACGCGCCAGCGGCAAGGCCTGGTTTTCAACGATACCGTTCCAACCGATGCCCAGCGCAGCGGAAACTTCAGCGGTGGGAAGGCGATCAATGACCCGCTCACCAGCACTCCATTCCCTGGTAACGTGATCCCGGCCAGCCGAATTTCCCCACAGGCGCAATTCTTTCTCCCCTACATGCCGACCTCGAGCCAGGCCGTCTTCAACGCGCCGCAGAGTCTGGACATCTATAAAGGCGACGCGAAGGTGGATGCCCAGTTGAACAGCTCGAACCAGTTGATGGTCCGCTACTCGATCGCTGATGACAATGAAGCCGACCCGAACCAGTTCACGTCGCTCGGGATCCAGGCGCTACACAGCCGGGCGCAGAACATCGCACTGAGTGAGACTCACATTTTTACGCCGCACTGGCTGAATGAAGCCCGGTTCGGCTATTACCGCGATTACTTTCTTTTCGGGGCCGTGCTGGCCGGCACCAACTTCGACCAGAAGGCGGGCATCACCGGCTTCGAACAGACCCAGCTGAATCCCAGTTTTCCGCTCATCAACATCACGGGCTATACCGGTTTCAGCGGCTCCGGAAGCAACAGCCTCCCGAAAGCCAACCGGATCCGCACCTGGCAGTACAGCGATGTAGGCAGCTACACGAACGGCAAGCACGATCTCCGGTTCGGCGCCCAGCTCTATCATCAGACGCATGGTTTTTTCAACGGTCAATCGCAGGAAGGGCAGTTTACCTTTAATTCCAATTACACCGGCAATGGCTTCGCCGATTTCCTTCTCGGTTATCCGTCGAGCGTCTTCCGGGCGTATCCGCTGTCTCTTTACGGCAACTACACCAGCCAGTGGAGCCTGTTCCTGCAGGATAACTACAAGGTCACCTCAAACCTCACACTGAACGTAGGCCTCCGCTGGGAATACAATCCATTTTTCAACGGCATCGGCGGTCAGACTTCGGCAATCGACTATTCCACCGGCAAGATCATCGTGCCGATGCACAACGGCCAGCTGATCAATGCCACGGCGCAGCCCGAGATCCCGCTGCTGCTTCCTCTGTTCAAGGACCGCATCGTCGGCACGGACCAGCTTGGATTGCCCGATTCGATTCGTCCCACGGGCCCCGGCCAGTGGATCCCGCGAGTCGGCTTCGCCTGGCGCCCGCTGAATAACGATCGTGTAGTGGTGCGGGGAGCCTACGGTCTGTTCAGCGTCTTCCTCGATACCAATCTCACGCTGCAATGGGCGAAGGTTCCTCCGTTCGAGATTACGCAAACTGTCAATAATACGGTCCCGACGCCGTCATTCACCTGGGGCAATCCCTTTAACGGACAGCCGCTGGTTTCGGCCAATCCGAATCCAGGCCAAGCCTGCGCAGGAACAGGGCTCGTGCTGCTCACCTGTGTGGCGCCGAACGTGTTCGCCGCGCCGACCACGCTGCAACACACCTACATGCAGCAGTACAATTTCGCGGTGCAGACGCAGCTGGCCAATAACCTGTCGGTTGAGGCCGCATACGTCGGAAACATCACGAAGCACTCACAGTTGATTTCCGTGCCGGATAACGTTCCGGCGCCCGGTCCCGGCGCGATTCAGGGCCGCCGGCCGTATCCCCAGTGGGGGCAGTTCTCAGTGGGGCTGACCAACGGATATGCGAACTACAACGCACTGCAGACCAAGGTGGAAAAGCGATTCGCGCACGGATACCAGATGCTCGCTTCTTACACGTACAGCCGCTGCATGGATGTCGGTTCCAACCAGGGCGGGCCCATCACCGTCTCGTTTCTGCACTCGAACTACGCGCCCTGCGATTACGACCTGCCGCAGAACCTGACCGTCAGCTCCGTTTATGAGTTACCGTTCGGCAAGGGCCGCGGTTTTCTCGCCAGCTCCAACCGCTTCGTGGATGGCGTACTGGGGGGTTGGGAAGTAGCCGGTATCTTCATGGCGCGCGCGGGCCTGCCCTTCACGCCAACCATTTCAGGCGATCGCGCCAATACGGGCGTCTCGGGGCAGCGGCCTAACCGGTTGTCGGACGGCACGCTCGCGAATCCCACGCCCAATCTCTGGTTCGATCCGACGGCATTTACGACGCCGGCTCAGTACACGTACGGCAACTCCGGCCGGAACATTCTACGCGCGGACCATCTCATCAACCTGGACCTTACGCTGAAGAAGAACTTCGTCTTTTCGGAGACGAGGCGTCTGGAGTTTCGCGCCGAGGCGTTCAACATCGCGAACCACGCCACCTTTTCCGCGCCCAACTCGACGATCGGAGCTGCCACAGCGGGCCTTGTGACCAGCACGCTCAACTCCGGCCGCGTCCTTCAGGGCGCGCTGAAATTGTTCTTCTAGGAGAAGCCATGTCAAATGAAATCGACCGCCGTGCCTTTCTTGGCGCGGTGGGAGCGGGAGCTTCGTCCTTGTTGGCTCAAGCTCCCGCCAAGCCGGAGCCGGTGATCGGGATACAGATCGGCTCCATCTCGTTTCTGGACGAGGGCACAGATAAGGTCCTCGATACCCTGAGGGAGAAGGCATGTGTCAACACGCTTTTTCTCGCGACTTTCACTTACGGCAACGGAATCGCCAGCCGCCAGTTGAAGGGACATCCGCTCCCGGACCACGGCGTTCAGAGTTACGACGATAACTTCCACGGCGGTAACTACGCCACACCGCACGCGCAATATTACAAGAACACGATCATTCAGGATACGAAGGCGCCCGACCATGGCAACGTCGATATTCTCGAAACGGTGATTCCCGTCGCGAAGAAGCATGGCGTGAAAGTCTATACCTGGAGCGAAGACGTCTGGAGTGCGGCGGTCAAGAATGTCGATAAGATCCAGGAGCGCGATCTTTACGGCAGGAATGCCCGCACCGTCTGCTTCAACAATCCGGATCATCATAACTTTCTGATGGGGTTGATGGAGGATTTCACACGCTCCTACGATCTTGACGGGATCATGTGGGGATCGGAGCGCTACGGCCCGTTCGGAAATATGGTGGAGTCGGTCCACAACCGCAACGGCAACGACCCCTCGCGCGTGACCTGCTTTTGTAACTTCTGCCAGCAGAAGGCAAAGGCGCGCGGCATCAACGTTGCGCGCGCGTTCGAAGGCTTTAAAACGCTCGAGAAATGGGTTCAGGCGTGCCGTGGCGGATCGCGTCCCCCGGACGGCTACTATGTGACGATGTGGCGCGTGTTGTTCCGCTATCCGGAAATTCTGGCGTGGGAAACCATGTGGAATGATGGAGTCCACGAGACGTATGCGGCCATTTACAGTCTGGTCAAGTCGATCAAGCCGCAGATGCAAGTAGGCTGGCATGTCTGGCATGCCCACAGCTTCAGTCCATTCTTTCGCGCCCAGACCGACATGCAGGAACTGAGTAAGTACTCGGACTATCTCAAGATGACCGTGTATCACAACCTGGGCGGAACCCGGATGGAAACCTACATGACCAGTAACCACAACACC
>JAOAPQ010000921.1 GCA_025462965.1 Bryobacterales bacterium | reverse complement strand
AGTTCACGGGATTAACGGTGTTCAGGTCGAAGCCATTGTTGACGCGGTTGTCCCGCTCGACCCAGGGAATCTGGACGTCGTACCGCAGGCCGAGATTCATTGTCAGGCTACGGGACACACGCCAGTCGGTCTGTACGAAGCCGCCGATATAGGGCCACGTCCGATAGTAGGTATCGTTCCAGTCCACAAGGCCCGCGCCGGGAACTCCGAGCAGCAGATCGGCGACCCCGGAGCCGACGGAGGTGCCACCCGAAGACAGCGGATACTGCTGCGTTCCGTAGCGCGTGAAACTCAGCTGTCCGTTCGCCTGGCCGATGCTGCCCGTTCCCTGCATGGCGTAAACCAGATCGAGTCCAAATTTGATGGTTTTGGAACCGCGTGTCATTGTAATGGTCGGCGCGACGTTCCATTGATTGTCCGTGGACCAGGTGTACAGATTCCCAGGAGACCCATTCGACCCACCCACGCCGAAGAGATCGGAGAACTGATCGATGACGACGCGCGGCGGAGCGCCGAAATTACTGGTGGGTGCGTGCGGGAGGCCGGTCATGCCGAGACTCGCCGCCGTCACGCCGCTGGTCAGCTGGGTATCGGGAAAGTATTGTGTGAAGCGGCCGAAGGAGGCCCGTATGTCGAGAACCGCCGTGGAGGAAAGCACCCGCGTCCACGCTGTAATCAGATTGAAGTTGGTCCGCTCCGAATTGATATTGCCCGCCGCGGCCGCGCCGGGAATGCCCGTTTGATTGCGGTACTCCTGACCGTGTTGGAACGTGAAAAGCGCATACACGCGGTCGTTCGAGCCGATCACGCGGTCCCATCGGAACATCGGCTGATTGTAGAAATACTTGCCGGTGCTGTTGGAATAGACAAAGTTCTGTGTAAAACCCGTCGTGTTTGGCGCAGGGTAGTAGGACAGAATCTTCGCGCCGATCGGGCTGATGCGGCTCGCGGGGATCACGTCTCCGGGAAATGCCTGACGGATGAATGAACTGGTGCAGTTTCCCGGGATGGTCACTTTGCTGACGCAGGGCACGCCCGTTTCCGGATCGTAAATCGTGATGTTGTACTTGGAGAAATGCTGGCCGTCCAGCAGGTCGACGGGGGGAACGTTGGCGACTACAGGGAATGGGACGCGCTCTCGAAAGCCCTCGAAGCTGGCAAATACGAAATCCTTGTCCCTGCGGATCGCACCGCCGACCGTGCCGCCGAACTGATTCATGATGTGCTTACCGCGCGGCGCGCCCACCTGGTTGTTTTGTGTGTAGTTAGCGTCGAGGATCGAGTTCCGCATGAACTCGAACAGCGTGCCGTGCCAGTTGTTCGATCCGGATTTGAGCGTGGTGTTCACGCTGCCTCCACCCGTGCGTCCGATGGATGCGTCATAGGTGTTGGTCTGGACCTTGAATTCCTGGATTGCATCCACATTGGGCGCAACCTGCCATGTTCCCGTCAGGCTGATGGGCGCGCCGTTCAGCGAAAAACTGTTCGTGCCGGAAACGCCGCCGTTCATGACGTAGGCGCCGGAAGTGTCCCAACCGCGCGTGCCGGAGTAACCTGACGAGCCGAACTCCTCCTGCGTGAACAGAACGCCGGGTGTGAGGCTCATCAGCATGTAGACCTGACGGCCGTTCAGCGGATACTCGGAGGTTTGGAGCGAATCGAAATTCATGCCGCCCGATGCGTCGCCGGTCGCGAGGATTTCAGCGGTGGCGCTCACTGTGACCTCCTGGCTGACTTCGCCGACTTCCAGTTGTAACTGTAACTCGACCTTCTCAGCGACCATCAGGGTCACGTCCGGGCGATGCAAACGCTTGAACCCGGCCGCTTCGACTTCGACGTCGTAAGTGCTGGGCAACAGATATGTCAGGGCGAAGAAGCCTTCCTGGTTCGATGTTTGCGAGACTACCTGATTCGTGGAACGCTGCGTCGCCGTAACTTTGGCGCCGGGGATAGCCGCACCGTGCTTATCGATCACCTGGCCTGAGACGGTGGCGCGGAACTCCTGAGCTGCCACGAAGCCACAGCTCAGGACAAACATAGTTATTGCGTTACAGGAATGTTTAATAGTGGCCAATGTGTCGCCCCCGAAGCGCCGTTTATTCTATCTTAAAAATAGTTCAATGTGCGGGAGGAAGGGATTGTTTTTACAATTGGCCAGTAAGCTGCTAACAAGGTATGGTGGATTTTCGCACAATGGCCACGGATAGGAGAATGCGGGCCTAACGGACCGCGGAATCAGGTTTGCGTCTTTTTTCGTTCGTAGTTTTTTGGTTCTCGCTTGGTACTCATCTCTGCGCGCAATGGCAGCCGATCGGCCCTTTCGGCGGCGCTGTCGCCGCCATTCAGACGGATTCACGCCATCCAGACACCGTGCTCGCGGCTACCGGCAATGCTCTCCTGTTCCGATCGAGCGATGGCGGCGATCACTGGAGCTCCGTTCCGTTCCCGCCGGCGCTCCACGCAATCCTGCACCTATTCGTCGTCCAGCCGGATGGCGCGTATCTGGCCGGCCTGGGTAGCGACTCGCCCGCTTATAGCGGACTGTTCCGCAGTCGGGATGAGGGAGTAACTTGGGAACACATCGAAGGTCTGGCGGGCCGGGAGATCTGGTCCCTCGCTATCTGGGCGGCTGACCCGCGCGTGATCGCGGCCGGTTCACGCGATGGAGTGTATCTGACGCGTGACGGCGGCGCGACATGGAAGCGTATCTCGCCACTCGAAAATCGAGAACTGCAGCCCGTCGTTTCTCTTGCTTTCGATCCGGCGGACGCGAACGTCGTGTTCGCCGGCACTCCGCATCTTCCGTGGAAGACCCGGGATGGCGGCGCGTCGTGGCACTCAATCCATGCGGGGATGATCGACGATTCCGATGTGTTTTCGATCCAGGTGGACCATAACCTTCCGCAACATGTTTTTGCTACGGCTTGTAGCGGCATTTACTCCAGCACGAATGGCGGCGGTCTCTGGACTAAACTTACAGGGGCGACCGGCGCATCTTACCGTACTTATACAGTTTCTCAGGATCCCAGGCAGTCTAACGTGGTGTTCGCCGGAACAACGGGCGGCCTCATTCGGTCATACGATAACGGCCGGACATGGCGAAAGCTTTCCGGCGATGCCGCGCGCTTCATCGCGTTCGATCCCGCGCGCCCCGGACGGATTTTCGTCGCCACGGACCAACAGGGCGTTTTGCGGAGCGACGATAACGGTGACAGTTTGAAAGGCGTCAACGAGGGTCTCTGCAACAGATATTTCTCTTCGCTTGCGGCGGCGGGGGGCGATCTCTTCACGGCTTCCATTTATGAGCCTTCGGCCGGCGGCGTGTTTCGTCTGAAAGGGGACGGCGTGGAGTGGGAACGCGTTGCCGCTCCTTCCGCTCTCGCGGGGGAGCAGATTCTGAACCTTGCAGCTGGCTCCGATGCCGGAGGTAAGGGTCTGTATGCCACCACTTATCGATCGATTCTTGCATCCTCCGATGCAGGCAAGACGTGGAAACGCATCCCAGGGCCGACCGGG
>JAOAPQ010000914.1 GCA_025462965.1 Bryobacterales bacterium | reverse complement strand
GTTACGGCCTGGGCAACCTGGAGGCGCGCAACGCGACCCACCAGCAGAAGATGATGGACGAGAAGAACCTGGAATATTTCCGCACCTGGTTCGATATCGCGATTCCCAATGAAGCGGCGCGCGACGGCGCTCCCTACCGGCCGCCGGCGGACAGCCCCGAGATGTCCTATATGCACGAGCGCCGGAAGCAGCTGGGCGGCTACATGCCCTCGCGCGAAGTGCCCAAGACCGAGATCACCGCGCCGGCGCTCGAGACGTTCGGCGACGTGCTCGAAGGATCGAAAGGTCCGGACCCTTCGACGACCATGGCGTTCGTCAAGATCCTGACGCTGCTCCTGAAGAACAAGGATATCGGCAAGCGCATCGTCCCGATTATTCCGGACGAAGCGCGTACCTTCGGCATGGAATCGCTGTTCCGCCAGTTCGGCATTTACGCCAGTCAGGGCCAGTTGTACAAGCCGCACGATTCCGACATGCTGCTGTATTACAAGGAAGCGAAGGACGGCCAGATTCTGGAGGAAGGCATCACAGAAGCCGGCTCCATGGCCTCGTTTACGGCGGCCGGCACCTCTTACGCGAACTACAAGACGGAGATGATTCCGTTCTTCATCTATTATTCGATGTTCGGCTTCCAGCGCGTCGGCGACCTGATCTGGGCGTTCGCCGATTCGCGCGGCAAGGGCTTCCTCATGGGCGGCACCGCCGGACGTACCACGCTCGCCGGTGAGGGATTGCAGCACCAGGACGGCCACAGCCTCCTGCTCGCGAGCACCGTTCCCACATTGTCCAGCTATGATCCGGCCTACGCGTATGAGATCGCCGTCATCGTGCAGGACGGCATCCGGCGCATGTATCAGGAAGGTGAAGATCTCTTCTACTACATCACGCTATATAACGACACCTACCCGATGGCCCACATGCCGGAGGGCGTGTCGGAAGGCATCCTGAAGGGCATCTATCGCTTCAAGGCTTCCGAGAACAAGAAGGCGAAAGCCAGAGTGCAGCTCTTCGGCAGCGGCCCCATCCTGATCGAAGCATCGAAGGCGCAGGCGATCCTGGAAGAGAAGTACGGCGTAGCCGCGGACGTGTGGAGCGTAACAAGCTACAACGAACTGCGTCGCGAGGCGCTGGCCATCGAGCGATGGAACCGGTTGCATCCCGCGGACGCCCCCAAGAAGCCGTACATCCAGACGGTTCTCGAAGGCGTCGAAGGCCCGATTGTCGCGGCGTCTGATTACATGAAGGCGGTGCAGGACCAGATCGCGCCGTGGCTTCCCGGGCGGATGGTGACACTCGGCACGGACGGCTTCGGCCGCAGCGATAACCGCGAATATCTCCGCCGCCATTTCGAGGTGAATGCGGAATCCATCGCAGCGGCAGCGCTGAGCCGCCTGTCGCGTGACGGCAAGTTCGACGTCAAAAAAGCGGTGAAAGCGTTCGGCGAGTTGGGCGTAGATCCCGAAAAGATCGACTCCGCCCGGGCTTAGCCCTTGTGGGGCGGGATGGCATCCCGCGCGGCGGTTACCAACTTAAGGTCCGGCTACACCAGATCGATGCCAAATCGCCCACTATGGTAGCTGGTGAACTGTTCCTTGCCGTGGCTACCTGGAACGTGATTCGCGCGGTGATGCAGGAGGCTGCCCGACAGGCCCATGTCGAACCGCGACGACTGAGCTTTTCACGAGCACGAGCAGCCCTGTTAGCCTTCGCCCAGGCAAGTGCCCACCAATCTCCAGAACAGAAGAACCACGGCTGGCAGTTAGTGCTGCAATCCATAACTCAATGCAAACTACCCCAACGCAAACGACCTTCCCCACCTCGCCTCGCCTGGCCACGACCACAGACTTTCCCCACCCGCAAGGTCTCCGACCATGCTTAAAAAACTACGTGGCATCAGGTTGGTTACCGCCGCTCGCCGGGCTTGAGCAACTGTTGCGGTGTAGATCTTCGTTCAAAGCCCAGCAGATAAACAGAGACGATTTCCCTTTTTCCCCCAAAAAAGAAAAAACTCCATTTAATTATCGAATAAATATATCTTTTTACTATCAGTTCCGAGTGAGTCTCGTCCATCACTTATACCTGCCCGGCAAGTAATATACTTAAGCCCAGCAGGAGACTCATACCCGATGACTATAATCCGCACAACTCCCCTCCTCACCTCGATCGTCTTGGCTCTGATCTCGGCAAACGGGCTTCTTGCTCAGATCACGGGAGATATTGAAGTAAAGGTTATCGATCCCTCGACAGCGTCGGTAAGCGGCGCTGCCGTGACGGCCAGGAGTCTCGACACTGGCTCGGTCCGAACCGTGACCACCTCCGCCGACGGTTCTGTCCGCATCCCGCTGCTGAACGTCGGCAAATATGAGGTTGAGGTAAACGCCCGCGGGTTCGCGCCCTTCAAGACTCCTGTCGACGTCAACTCCGGCCGTGTCTCGGATGTGAAGGCTACGCTTGAGGTGCAGTCCACGACCCAGGCCGTGGTCGTGAGCGAGGAGGCTGCGGCAATCAACACCACCAATGCCCAACTGCAAACCGTGTTCAGCTCCAGGGACATTGTGGAGCTCCCGGTAAATACCAACACCGCCGGCATTCTCACATTTGCGGCGACCGCCCCCGGTGTCGTCCCGCAAACGCCGAATAACAACAGCGGGTTCCTCGGCTACGGAAACTTCAGTTCGAACGGGGGCCGCACCCGCGGCGCCAACATCACCGTGGATAACGCCACCGCGACGGATGTCAGTACAACGGGCGGTTCCGGCTTAGGAACCTTTCCCATTGACGCCGTGAAGGAAGTCAGCTTTATCACGAACAACTTCAACGCCGAATATGGACGGAACTCGAGTGCCCAGTATCAGATCGTGACGAAGAGTGGAACGAATGACTTCCACGGCCGGCTGTTTGAGTTTTTCCGCAACGACAAGCTGAACGCGCGGAGCTTTTTCGATCAGACCGGAAGCGCCGATATCACCCGGAACAACGATTGGGGCGCCGTAGTGGGCGGGCGCATCATTAAGGACAAGATCTTCTGGCTTGGTACCTACGAGCAGACGAAAGTCAGGGGCGCCGGCGCCGCAGTCATAGCCACCGTACCCACCCCTCAGCAGGTCTCCGCGATCACCAATCCCACCTCGAAGGCGCTTTTCGCCAGTTCCGGCGGCGTCTCGTCGCCCTCGGGCAGCATCTCCAACTCGGCGCCGAACACGACCAACACGAGAGCCTTCGGTGGCCGCCTCGATTTCAACTTCACGCAGAAGGACACTTTGTTTGTTCGCGGCGGCGTGTCCGATCTGGACGCGTTCGCTTCGTCGCAGGCTTTTATCACGTCGAATCTCGTAGGTAATGGAGTCTCTCAGGTGGGTCGCGATGCGAACATCACCTCGTCCTATACCCACGTGTTTTCGCCCGTTCTGGTGAACAACTTTCTGGCCTCTTACGGACGCAACTCGCCGAATTTCACTCCCATTGCGAAGACGCTTGGTCCCGCTATCTTTTTCAACGATGGCTTCGATGCGCTCGGCGGGTGGAGCGGCGCCCCGCAAGGCCGTGTCCAGAATACCTTCCAGTATCTCGACACCATCACGTACTCGCGCGGCAATCACTCCCTGAAAGCCGGTTATGAATTGAACCGGATTCAGTCGAACGGCAGCTTCGATTCGAACGTGCGGGGAACCCTCACCTTTAACAGTTTCGCGGACTTTCAGGCGGGCAATCCGCTCACGTATACCCAGCGGTTTGGTAATTCCGTGCGCGGCTACCGCGTGTGGAACAACTTCGCATTCGTTCAGGACGATTGGCGGGTGACCCGCACCCTGACGCTCAACCTGGGCCTGAGAGTGGAAGTGGCGAATGGCGCCACGGAGGTGAACGGCCTGCTGTCCAACTTGAATCTGAATAGCACGGCGCCCATGGGCGCGGCCGGTACGGGTCCGCTCGGCGCAATTCAGGTTGTTCCTGTCTCGAACAAACAGCAGACGAATTGGGGGCCGCGCCTGGGCTTTGCCTGGACTCCCGGAGGCGGAAAGCTTGTCGTCCGCGGCGGCTATGGCATCGCCTACGATTTCAGCTTCCTGAATCCCGTCGCCAATCTGCGCTTTGCCGCGCCGCTCATGTACCAATTCAGCACCACGGATTTTACTGGAGCCAACACTTTGGCGAACATCGCCGCGGGCACGTCCCCTTTTCAACAGACCGGCAGAGCGACCGTGGGAACCTTCGGTACGAACCTCAAGAGTTTCGGGACCCTGACCGGCGTCGATCAAGGCCTGCGAAATCCTCAGGTCGAGCAGTGGAATCTCACGCTGGAGCGGGAAGTACTGAATGGCTTGGTACTGCGTGGCGCGTATGTCGGGACCAAAGGCAACTATCTGCAGCGCTCGGATCCGCTCAACTTCCTCCAGCCTGGTCTGTTCACACCGCCGGCTACCGTTGCGGAAGAGGCTGCCCTCCAGGCGAACGGTACCCTGCAGAGACTCAATGCGGGCCTGAATGCCCCGCCCACGGGCACCACGAACCGCATCGACCCGCGATTCGGCGCCGTGGCTCTCGTCAGTTCGGGGGCAAACTCGAACTATCACTCCTTCCAGTTCCAGGCCATTCAACGCTTGTCGCACGGCTTGACCCTATCGGCTGCCTACACGTGGTCTAAATCGATCGACAACGCGTCAGACGCGCTCGGCGTTCTGCTCGATGAGGATCCGCTCCCGCAGAATCCATTCAACAGCCGCGACAATCGCGCCGTGTCCGCGTTCGATGTTCCGCAGCGGTTTGTTCTGTCGCATACCTACGATCTGCCGTGGTTCAAGGATGCCAACAAGGTTCTGAAGCAGACGCTCGGCGGCTGGCAGTTCAGTGGCATCTATGTGGCTCAGTCCGGGACGCCGGTAAACCTTCGCTCCGGCGCCAAGAGAGGCCTCACCGATGCTCTTCTCCTGGGTACCGGCACGGGAACGCAGCGTCCCGATCTGATTGGGCCGCTGAATGTTCAGTTCACGCCAAACCCGGGCGGGGGTGTGCCGCCTAACAAGGTGACGAATTCCGGGCTGGCGCAGCCGCTGGTGGGCCACTTTGGGACCCTCGGCCGAAATGTTCTCAGGATCAACGGTCTGAGCAATTTCGATTGGACCCTCGGAAAGAGATTTCCGATCACAGAGCGCGTAAATGTAGAGTTTCAGGCGCACGCGTTCAACGTGTTCAACCACACGTCCTTCGCTCTTCTGAGCACGAACGCCCGGACGATCGCGACCCCGGCCGTTTTCGGCTACTACGACGGTACGCAGTCCGAATCCCGCAACCTTCAGCTTAATCTTCGGCTGATCTGGTAAGAGCGGCTTTCCGGGCTGGTGTCACAGCAGCGCGCCGGCTCGACAACGAAACAGGACCGCTGCCGGATCGAAAGCCGAGATGTTCCGGCTTTTGCTTCAGAGAACGCATTGGACCTCCGGGGCTTCCACCTTGGGAGCGGACTCTTCTTACCTCCGAAACGGCCGTACTGCGACTCCCGTGACGTGCTAGGTACATACTTGGAGTGTTGATAAGACGGACGACGACATTGTTGAAAGGCGTGCGGTAGTGGAAGATGCGAAGGATCTTCTCGTCGGCGGTGAACGCTTATTAAAAGGCAGCATGGAGTGTGCGCGGGCGAGACTTTATCCGATCGTTGATAAATGACAAATTCGGACTTTCGGGACTATCGGACCGTGAGAAGGGTTCATTCTCCTGATGGGTCCGGAATAGCTTCGGTTGTGCTTTATGAGCCATATGCTTTTGCCGATCAGCGCCTCCGCATGGATGTTTATCGCGAGGGCAGAAAATCGATCATATACAAGGACGATGGGATGGATGTCGATCCCTGCTTCGCGGAAATCGCATGGAGCAATGACTCGAACACCGTCGCCTTTTTTGTCAACAACTGCTACGGTCGCATTCTTCGGCGAGCTTTCGACTGCAAGAACCTTCGACCGCTGCCTGACACAGCCGGCGACTACTTGCTTCGAGCGGCGCTCGTGAGGGACTTTCGTTTCCGACCGGGAAGATACGGCGACCCATATCCTCCTCTGATGAATTTCATAGCCGACCCCTTGGAGTGGGGAGGCACAAACGATGCGGCAAGGATATTTCGAGACGGTGAGCGAGAGAACAAATGGATTCAACAATGAGCATCCGTTTGCAACACTGCCCGAACTCAGAAAAATCAAGGTTAATCAGGTCCTGCGAGAGGTGGAGCACCCTAGACTCGATTGAACCCTCGGCAAGAGATTTACGATCACCGAGCACGTGAACGTAGAATCGGACCGGCATCAGTGCGCATGAGGCCCCGTCTTCCTGCGGAATAGCCTGAACCCGCCGGAATCGCCGCCTGAATCCTTAGAAGCCTTCGCGTAAGCAACGGACGCTGGTACGGTTAGCTCCACTTCGGTCCCCGCACCGGTTTCGCTCCAGAAATCCAACCGCGCGCCGATTTGTTTCGCTCGCTCACGGATCCCTGGCAACCCCCAGTGTCCGGCACGTGCTTTTTTTTCCTGCAGGAACTCTGGGTCCATGCCCTTTCCATCGTCCCGGATCCGCAAGCGAAGCAGACGATCGCCGTAGTGGATCTCCGCTTCGATGTGACG
>JAOAPQ010000890.1 GCA_025462965.1 Bryobacterales bacterium | reverse complement strand
TGGCGCTAGCGCGAACGTTCAAGGTTAAGGAACAAATGAAGCTGGATTTCCGCGCGGAGGCATACAACCTGGCCAACTCCCCTCACTTCGGGTCTCCCGTCAGAGACGTGAATTCGGCGAACTTCGGTCAATACACCAGGACTCTGGACAACCTGGGTCTGGGGGCGCGAACCTTGCAGTTCGGGTTGCGTCTAGTGTTCTAGGATAATCGGCCGCGGTACCGCGGAATCGCGCAATTTGAATGATGAGAGCTCATCGAAGCGGAACTCCGCGGCGGTGAGCTCTCTCGATGTTTGAAATGCATTCGCTATTCCCTTCGCCGCGTGTTTTCTTGTCTGCAGGAGGAAATGATAGAGTTCATGCACGATTACGCGCCCCAGCGCCCGGCCGAGAACGGTTTCCGACTCGCGATCCCAGCGAAGCCCGGGGAGGAGGCTGCGAACCTTGTTGCACTCCACGCTGCTGAACGGAAGCACATGAGTGCCGCTCACTTCCGTGGAGGCCAGGGTGAGGGAATCCGGATCCTGGGAGAACCCGGTCTGAACCCGGCACACGCCCTTGAAGGACAAAATCACGAACAGCGGCAGCGTTGAGGGGGCTTCCTCGAGCGCGTGCCACTCAGGTTGCCATCCGAGCGGTCCCATGATCCGCGCCACCTCTTCATGCATGGCAACGACGGCACGTTCGGAGGCTGGGCGTTCGAAATCGGTGAGGAGAGCCAGTGGACTCTGGCCCGGCAGAACCGCGGTAAGCAACAGGAGCAGAAGGCCTGTGCGCATGGAGAGCGTTAGCCATCGTACAGATCTCGCACGCGCCTGTCAATCCATTCGCAGGTTATTAACGCGACGTCTTCTGGAATTTTGGACGATTCCGTCCACGGCTGTCGAGCCTGGACGACGGGATGTAAACGCCGTGTTAACCTAGCGTAGAGCGGGCCGTAGCCTGCGCTTTTCCTCGCAATGGCTCAAATCGTTCCATCCATTCTCTCCGCGGATTTCGCGAGGCTCGCCGAAGAGATCAAGCGCGTGGAGCAGGCCGGTATCTCCATGCTGCACGTCGATGTTATGGACGGCCACTTCGTCGATAATCTAACCCTCGGGCCGCCGGTCGTGGAGAGCATCCGGAAAGTCACCAACCTGACCTTCGACCTCCACCTGATGATCGAAGATCCGCACAAGTACGCACCCATCTTTATCGAAGCAGGCGCCGATCAGATTTCCATCCACCAGGAGGCCTGCCGCCATCTGGATGCCACCATTCATATGATCCAGGACAAGGGTGCCAAGTGCGGCGTGGTGCTCAATCCGGCCACTCCGATCGAAACCCTGACCGATGTTCTGGATATCGTCGACCATGTGCTCATCATGAGCGTGAACCCCGGCTTCGGCGGCCAGAAGTTCATCCCGAATTCCCTGAACAAGATCCGCCGGCTCGCGCGATGGCGCGAAGAGCGCCGGCTGCAATTCGCCATTGAAATCGATGGCGGCGTGGACAAACACAACGTGGAAACCATCGTGCGCGCAGGATGCGATTGGCTGGTCGCCGGCTCGGCGGTCTTCCATAGTGCCGATCCCGCAGCGACCGTGAAGGAAATGCAACACCTGGCGTCGGAGGCCACGGCCATACGAGTCTGATTTACACTAGTCTCTGTTTGGCCCGGCGCTTGCCCGCTTAACGAAAAGGCGATTCATGCAATTCAATCTAAAGTTCATCACGAACCTGGTGGCGCTCGCGCTTGCCGGCTCCCTGTTGACAGGGTGCTTTCACAAGAAGAAGTACGAGAACCCGATTACCAAGGACACGCTGCAGCCGGATAAAGTCCTGTTCGATCGCGCCATCAACGATGTGGAGCACGGCAAGTATGAAGTCGCTCGCCTTACCCTGAATACGCTCATCAACACCTACGACACCAGCGAATACCTGGCGAAAGCGAAGCTCGCTATCGCCGATAGCTGGTATCGCGAGGGTGGCGCGCACGGATTGGCGCAGGCGGAAGCCGAGTACAAGGACTTCATCCTCTTCTACCCCGCCATGGAGGAAGCCGCCGAATCGCAGTGGAAAGTCTGCCAGATCCACTACAAGCAGATGGAAAAGGCCGATCGCGACTCCGCACAGGCGATCCGCACCGAAGATGAATGCCGCGTGCTCGTGACCCAGTTCCCGAACAGCAAGTACATCCCGCAAGCCCAGCAGATGCTGCGGGACACGCAGGAAGTACTCGGTCAGAAGGAATATCTTACGGGTGCGTTTTATCACAATAAAGGTGCATATCCCGCCGCCGCCAATCGCCTTTCGTTCGTTGCCGACCAATACCCGCTGTTCAGCGGCGCCGATGAAGCCCTCTGGCAGGCCGCCGATTCTTTCCGCCGCATGGGCGATCGTTTCGAGAACCAGGCCGCCGACGATTACACCCGCATCGTCCGCGATTATCCCTTGAGCCCGCGCGCCGATGACGCGAAAGACCGTCTCCAGGAAATGAAGCGGCCCGTTCCGGCAGCCGACCCGGGCGCAGTGGCGCGCATGAAGTACGAAGACGAGAACCGAACGAAGAAGGGCATGCTGAGCAAGACCATCAACATCTTTGCCAGCCGGCCGGACACGCACACCGCCGCCAAGAGCGGCCCGCCGGCCATGACCACGATGCGGCCGCCGACTCCGGTGAGCGTACCCGCCCTGGGTGCCGCCGGCACATCCGGCACGGTCACAGGTACCGCGGGCAGCTCGACAACTTCCGACGTATCCGCCACGGTTTCCACCAGCACCTCGGGTATAGATGCCAAGCCGGACGCGCGGCAGGGCGCCGGTACGCCGCCGCCCACGGCTTCGACCGTCCCCGGAGCGAGCCCGAACTCTTCGAACGGCGCGTCATCCTCGCAGGTCGCCGCGGAACAGCAACAGCAACAGCCGCTGCCGACGAATCGCCAGTTGCCGAAGGCCAAGAAGAAGAGCAAGAAGCAACTCAAGCAGGAGCAGGAGCAGATGGACAAGCTCAAGCAGCAACAGAACCCGACGACCGATCAGGCCGCGGCTCCTGCCGCCAATACGCCCGCGAAGCCGCAATGAGCCGCGTGCTGCTGGCGGATGACAGTCCGCATGCCCAGCGCATGGGCGAGCGCATTCTGCGGGAAGAAGGCTTTGAGGTCATCACAGTCTCCGATGGCGAGACCGCGATGCTTCGACTGAAGGACGCCAATCCGGACCTCGTCATCGCCGATATATCCATGCCCGGCGTGACAGGCTACCAGGTCTGCGAGTACGTCAAGACCAGCGGGAATCATCCCAACACCCGCGTGGTGCTCACCGCGAGCGCCATGGAGGCATTCGATGAAGCGGAAGCCGCCCGCGTCAAGCCGGACGGCATGTTGAAGAAGCCCTTTGAAGCTTCGCTTCTGGTTGCTGCAGCGACGGCCGCGCATACAAGCGGTCCCAAGCCCGCCTCACCCGTGCGTCCCGGCAGGGGCGTCGTCGTGCTCGATCCCGAGCAGGTGCGCGCCGCAGTGACCCTGGCGCTCGATGCCTCCCTCTCCTCGCTGGCCGACCAGATTACCGAGAAGGTGCTGGTTTCGCTTAATCTGAAACCATATGCCCGATAATAGCTTTGACGTGGTCTCGCAGATCGAAATGCCGGAAGTGCTGAACGCGATTCAGCAGGCGCAGAAAGAGATCATGACGCGCTACGATCTGAAAGACTCGAAATCTTCCATCGAGCTGAAAGAAAAAGACAAAAAAATCGAACTGGCGAGCGCGGACGAATACAAGCTCAAGAGCGTTATCGAGATCCTGGAACAGAAGCTGGTCAAGCGTAAAGTCCCTCTGAAGGGCCTGACGTACGGAACCGTTATCCCGTCCGCAGGGCAATCGGTAAAGCAGGAAGTCACACTCCAAAGCGGTATCCCGTCCGAAAAGGCGAAGGATCTTGTGAAAGCGCTTAAGGACAGCAAACTGAAGGTACAGGCTGCCATCAACGGCGACCTGGTGCGCGTAAGCGGCAAGGACCGCGACACGCTCCAGCAGGCGATTGCCATCCTGCGCGGCAAGGATTTCGGTATCGATCTGCAATTCATCAACTTCCGGACTAACTAGAGATCGCTCGCCTTGGCCCGTAAAATCGAATCTCACTCCATTCCAGGCCCCGCCGGCGTCCTCGAAGCGCTCCTCGAGGAACCGGAGGAAGGGGAACCCCGCGAAGCCTGTCTGATCTGCCATCCGCATCCCGCGCACGGCGGCACCATGCAGAACAAAGTGGTGTACCGCATGGCGCACGGCCTTCGCCGGTCCGGCCGGGTTGTGCTGCGCTTCAACTTCCGGGGAGTGGGGCGCAGCGCGGGTGAATACGACCGCGGAATCGGTGAATTGGAAGACGCCCGCGCCGCGCTTGCCTGGCTCCGGGCGCGCTACCCGGAGCTGCCCTATTCCCTGGCGGGTTTTTCGTTCGGTTCTCGCATCATCTTACATTTGGGCTGCGCCCTGGATGACGTGCAGTCTCTGGTGGCGGTCGGCTTCCCAACCCAGCTAGAAGACACCAGCTATCTGGCGAACTGCCAAAAGCCCAAGACCTTCATCCAAAGCACCAGGGACGATTTCGGCCCGAAAGACGCGCTCACTAAGCTGTTCGGCACCTTCGCGGAGCCGAAACGCCTGATATTCGTGGACGCCGGAGATCACTTCTTTGCGGGTGGTCTGCCTGAACTGGAAGAGAAGTTAGCTGGCCTGCCGTAAGATTCTGCTGCTGCGCCGGAACGCGCGCAGACCGATTAGCTCCGCCACTCGATCGAGGAAATTGGACACGTCCTGTGTATTGACCACCACCTGCGGGTCCAGATCCCGGTTGTGCGCCTGCCGGTCCATGTTCATGAACGAAGTAATCAGCGCTGTGGCCGGTCGGTAATCCTTATGGCGCGCGTAGGATAGAACACGGTGGCTCGCATCCTGCGATTCGGCTCGTAAGTCGCATAAAACAAGCTGATAATTGTGAAGATCGAGCTTATGGATGGCCTCGGACGCACCCGCCGCGCCGTCAACCCGGTATCCACCCGCCTGAAGCAGAGTTTTCAAGGTCAGGCGCGATGCCAAGTCGCCATCAACCAGTAAAACCTTCGCCAACTCAATCGTCTGCAAATGCCGTTCCTAATAAGGAATATACGCTAACTTTGCAAATTATCGATGGAAAAAATCACACGGAGGCGGAAGCCGAACCGTACAGAACCTCAAGCCTGGCCTTCCAATCGGCCGCGGCTTCCTCGATGCGCGGCGCAGCATCTCCGAACAACACCACGTGGAAGCTGACCGCGGTGACACCTTTTCTTTCCGCGAATGCCGCGTAAACCAAACCGTCGCCCGGTTCGGACCAGGGCGCGCAGAACTCCCAGGGCTCATTCGAGTATTCCGGGACGACGCCCCGGAACACACCCTCCAGACGCCGCCAGGCGTTGACCGGAGAAAGCGCCGCCGTGGCATACAGCCACCGCTGCCGGCCGGGGACACCTGGATGGTTCGCGAGCCCGAACCGCAGGATGCGCAGCATGATTGGCCACCCCAACTTGGTGCCGTTGTACTCGTCGTCCCAATCGGCGGACGTCAGGAATCCGGAGTGAACCAGCCGCAGTTTCGTGTCGCGCCCGGCCGCTTCGAGGAAAAAATCGATCGCGATGCGCACGGTTTCGCCCGCCTGCATTCGTTCTGAAACCACCCGCAGGTGTTTATTAGGTTCGAAGATTTCAATCGTCGCCACCGCCTCCATGCCCGGCCCCCACGAGACGAAATACTCGCCTCCCGCCCTCGCATCGATGCGGGCTTCGGGCGCGTACCAGGTTTCCACTTGCGCCGCCTCGGTGAGGGCGCGCCACACCGCTTCCGGCGTCGCCGGAAGACTGATTTCCGTTGCATGCTGGCGTGTTTGATTCATGGTTCTCCTTCCGGTTTTGGGATCAGCGGATACGCCCCGGCGATCAGGCGGAAATCGCGGCCTCCCACCCTGTCTGTATCGTTGTACTTTTTCACAAGCCCTGCGATCGCCGAGGTGAGTTCCGCCGTGAAGCATCCGAGTTCCTCAGCGCTTCGAAATCGAACTTCGGTTTCGACGGTCAGCGTCGCGAGCGTCTTGCCGGCCTCCTGGGCTGCCCGGCTCAACCGAGAGACGTCCTTGATCGCCTGTGACGCGACCGCCATCAGATAGTTCGCCGAAAGCTTGTCCTCCACGTGGTCCGGATCCCCCGAGAGACTCCCGATAGTTTGCGGCCCGATCAGGTAAGCTTCCGCGGCCCGCCGCATCACCCGCTCGACGCAATTCCCGCGTTTGCGCTCTTCTTCCAGCGCGATGAGTCCGGCGCGTTCCATCTCCCTGAGGTGATAACTGACGATCTGACGCGACCATCCCAGTTCCCGCGCCAGTCCGGCCGCGGAATTCGGGCGGGCGAGCAGTTCTAGCAACGTTCGATGCTCCGCTTTTAGAAGCACAGCGGCGTCTTCCGCCCGATCAACTACCGAAACTGCAGCGCCCATGGGCTAGATTATTCGCCGACAAGTAAACTTTGTCAAGACAATATAATCAAAATGGGTCGGATCTCTTACGCCGGACGGGAGCTTTCTTCTTCGTCGCCGCGGCCTTCCGGGCAGCCGGCTTCTTGCGCGTCACGCCCAGGCTTTGCTCCAAAACGGATTCCAGGAGCTTCTTTTCCGACGGCGTCATCACCTTGGTGAA
>JAOAPQ010000861.1 GCA_025462965.1 Bryobacterales bacterium | reverse complement strand
TGGCAACCGCGCGCCATCACGATTGTTTCATGCGATCCGGCGACGCTGGCGCGTGACATGGCGGCCCTCGAGGGAGGCGGCTATCGGGTGGAACGCATGACCTTGATCGATCTCTTCCCGCAGACTTTCCACATCGAGACGGTTGTCAGCCTGAAATTGGAGTGAGAGAGCTCAGGCCTTGGATTTCGCGGGGGTCGAGATCTTCCACGGTTCCTTCGGTTTGTTCAGATCGCGCTCTTCCACGCGGTCGTAGATGTACTGATTCGAGACCGTACCCAGCGACTCGTTATACAAGCTGCGCAGCCCCAGCGCACCGCGCAGATCTTCCTGAAATGCGTGAATCGCCTTCAGGTCCGCGGCGAGCGCGGGCCGGCGCTTGCCGCTCGGCGTCTGCAGGAACTTCTGGTACCCACCATCGACCAGCGTCGCGATCTCCGGGCCCATCACAACTCCCGCCCGATGCACCACCTTCGGCGGATCGCCCGGAACGTCCTGAATCACCGTCGCGATGCCGTTCCTCGTGATCCGCGCGCGATTATCGGATTGCGGCTCAATGGTGAAACCAGCGGTGCTCGCCTTCTCCAGATAGTCGGTGAACGTAGGCTTCTTGACCGTCCGGGTTCGAAAGAACATTCTCCGATTATAAATTGCCCCATGATAAAATTGGGCATTCCTATGAACAACCAGTTGGCGCGACCCTTGGCTCAGGTGGATCCCGAGATTTATCGGGCTATCCAGCATGAGACGGAGCGCCAGCATTCGCAGCTGGAACTGATTGCGAGCGAGAACTTCACCTCCGAAGCGGTGCTGGAAGCGACGGGCAGCGTATTCACGAACAAGTACGCCGAAGGCTACCCCGGAAAACGCTATTACGGCGGATGCGAGTACGCCGATATCGTGGAAAATCTGGCCCGCGAGCGCGCGAAGAAACTGTTCAACGCCGAGTACGTCAACGTGCAGCCGCATTCCGGTTCGCAGGCCAACCAAGCCGCGTATGCCGCGGTGCTGAAGCCCGGCGACACCATCCTGGGGCTCAGCCTGGCACACGGCGGCCACCTGACCCACGGCTTCAAACTGAACTTCTCGGGTAAGACCTATAACGCGATCCATTACCCCGTCCGCAAGGACGATGAGCTGATCGATTTCGACGAAGTGCGCAGGCTGGCCGAAGAACACAAGCCGCGCCTGATCGTCACCGGCGGCAGCGCTTACTCCCGCATCTGGGACTTCGCCCAATTCCGCCAGATTGCGGATTCAGTCGGTGCGCTGCTGATGGTAGATATGGCCCACTTCTCCGGGCTGGTTGCGGCGGGCGTACATCCGAATCCGTGCGAGTTGGCCGACATCGTCACTTCGACCACCCACAAAACGCTGCGAGGACCGCGCGCCGGCATCATCCTGGCGAAAGAACGATTCGGCGCCGAAATCGACAAGAGCGTGTTCCCCGGCGCGCAAGGCGGCCCGCTGGTTCACGTCATCGCCGCCAAAGCCGTCTGTTTCCTGGAAGCCATGCAACCGGAATTCCTGGAATATCAGAAGCAGGTGGTGGTGAACGCCAAGGCGCTCGCGCAGGGCATGATCGACGAAGGCTATCGCGTGGTCTCGGGCGGCACGGACACACACGTGATGTTGGTGGACGTGTTCTCGAAGGGCGTGCGCGGCAGAGACGCGGAGAAGGCGCTCGATCTTGCCCGCATCACGGTGAACAAGAACGGCATTCCTTTCGACGTGAATCCGCCGCTGAACCCGAGCGGCATCCGGCTGGGCAGTCCCGCAGTTACGACGCGCGGCTTCCGCGAGCCCGAGATGCGCGAAGTTGCGCACCTGATCGCCGAGGTTTTGCGCGCGCCTTCCGATGAAGCAGTGCTGGCCGCCGTTCGCCGCCGCGTGGAGACGCTGACGGAGCGTTTCCCGCTGTATTCCTGGAAACAGGACGCGGTCCGCGCGTGAGTTTGTGAAGATTGCGATTGACGTTCGCCGGCTGCGCGATTTCGGCGTCGGCACGTACATTCGCAACCTGCTGATCGCGCTCGCGGCCGTCGATGGCGAGAATGAATACCTGCTGCTCTGGAATCCTCACGACGGTTCGCACCTTCCGGCGCTTCCGTCGAACTTTCAGGTTGTTCCCTATCGCCGCACCGATACAAGCCGCCTCGAGCACTTACTGCTTCCGCTCTTTCTACGGAGTCTGAATGTTGATCTTGTCCACTTCCCGCTGAACCGCGTTCCGATCCTGATGCACAAGCCTTACGTCGTGACGATACACGACATAGGAATCATCCTCTTTCCGGAGGAGCAGGGGATTTGGCACACAATGCGGCGCTTCCGGTTCCAGCGCGGCTTGATGCGCGCGAACAAGGTGATCGCTGTTTCGGCCGCTACCCGGCGCGACATTCACAACGAATTAGGCGTACCCGACGATCGCGTGCGCCTGGTCTACAACGCACCCGATCCGCATTTCTTTTCGCATGATCGCGAAGCCGGTCCGGAAGCCGCGCAGGCGGACCGCACGCGCATTCTGGAGCGCTACCAGATCAAGTATCCGTTCCTGCTTTATGCGGGCACCATCCGCCGGCAAAAGAACATTCCCCGGCTGGTGGAAGCCTTCGCGGTCCTGCGTCCGCAGCTTGAGGGTCACCCCCTGTATAAGGATCTGAGGTTGATCATCATCGGGGACGAGATTTCGAAAGACCCCGCCGTGCGCCGCGCCGTGATGCAAAGCCGTGTGGAGCAAACGGTGCGATTTCTTGGCTTTGTTCCGTTCGACACGCTGCGGGTTTTCTACGAGCTGGCCTCGGCATTTGTTTTTCCGTCGCTCTACGAGGGATTCGGTTTGCCACCGGTGGAAGCCATGGCTTCCGGCACGCCGGTGGTGGCTTCGGGAATCAGCGCGCTGCCGGAAGCTGTGGGCGATGCCGCGGTTCTCGTAAATCCGGAGAATGTATTCGACATAGCGCGCGGCATGCGCGAAGTCTTGACGGACCCCGACCTCCGCGCGCGCCTGATCGAAAAGGGCAGGATCCACGCCGCGAGCTTCAGCTGGGAGCGCAACGCGAAGGATGTAATCGGGATCTACCGGGAAGCACTGGCAGGGAAGTAAGAGGGACACTCGGCGGACCCGCTGACCCTTGAGACAATCCATCATTAGTACCACAATATGAAGTAAATAATTGCTTGGCGAGTTCGAATACCTGTTGATCACCGCGGCTGCGCGACTTGGCGAGGACGCCTATGGAGCAGCAAGGCGAGATGAGATTGAGGCGACCACCGGACGAAGGTGTTCGATCGGCGCGCTTTATAAGACCGTAGATCGCCTGCAAGAAAAGGGTTTTCTGAAAACGTGGATGGGTGACTCCACGCCGCAACGGGGTGGCCGCGCCAAGCGCATGATTCGTGTGACGCCTAAGGGCGTGCAAGCGGCGAAGGACTTCTACGACTCGGTCACGCGCGTAAGCCGCGGCGTGTCGTGGGCGGTGAACCGGACGGGGAGCTTTTCATGACGGGGATCGGCTGGTCGTTAGTGGACTTTGTTTCGCAACTGCTCGAGCGTGATGAACGCGAGGCGCTGCGGGGCGATTTGGCGGAAGCCGGCGAAAACGCGTGGCAAGGACTGCTCGATGTGCTCGGCCTGGTCATCCGTCGGCAAGCGGGCCTTTGGAAGAATTGCGGCCATGGCTCGCTGCGTTCGGACTGGCATTGCCCGGCAGCCTGCTTCTTATGGGGTTTCTCCGTCTCCGTCAGCCGGAGTTATCAGCAGTTCATCGACCCGGCGATTCTAAAGGCGACCGGTTTGGCGGTAGGCCCCGGGTTCTCGCTGCTGATGTGCCACACCCTCCTGCTGGTCGGCTGGTCCTAAGCCGGTGGTTTTCCCACCACGGCACCCACGGCATTGACAGTCGACCTGCTGCGGCTGAACAATGGTCACCTGTTGCTGGTACACCTTACATCATCTCAGGAGGTGTGCCGCGGCCTCCGGCCATGAACGTGGGCCGCCGGCCTGTCATTTCAAACCATGTCGACATCGCTCCCACGACGTTAAGTTTGTGTGGAATCAAGAAGCCCGATTGGATGAAGGGCTCTGACCTTTCGCATCACCGGATCAACAAGCCGGCCGCTGGTCCGGAACCGGATTCCGCCTATCTGCAGAACGTGGTTCCCACGGGGCATCCCGATAGTATCAACACGCCGTATCGCGGGCTCGTGACGCGCGACGGTTGGAAATACGTCTGTTTCGAAAACCGGTCTTGGTTGCTCTTCAACCTGAACGAAGATACCTTCGAAGAAGCCAACCTGACACAGAACAATAAATTCCGCCCGGAGCGCAAGAAGATAATCGGGCGCTTGAAACAATGGGTTGCCGACGTGGATGATAAGTTTGCAATTCCGGAAGACTGATGAACCTTAACTCACGGCGTACCTTCATGAAAACTGCCACGCGCGCTGCGCTGGCGTCCCGGATACTTGCGGATCAAGCGATCGCCCAAACGGGAGGGAAGCGCCGTAATGTCATCTTCATCCTTA
>JAOAPQ010000817.1 GCA_025462965.1 Bryobacterales bacterium | reverse complement strand
CAGTTCGCCGCCTACCGTACCAACCGGATCTTATAACCGGGTGCATGTAGCAGTACTTCCATTTCATGCCGGTCAGCAGTAACGAATTCCGCTTCCAGCACGACGGACAGAGCAAGACCGAAACAATCCGCCAGTGAAATGCGCTTAAGTTCCGCCTTCAATCGTCCAGCGTGCTGCCAGAAGGCCAAGTCCATATCGGAGCGGAACCGGACGCCGGAGTCCGCGATGAGGCTCGTCGCAATCTCCGGGCCACTTCGCCTGTATGTGCATAGTAGACCTCGCACAGATTTGCGGCATGGGCGAAACACTGGTTCCGAGGGTCGGCGAGCAGTTCTTCAACGAGGGCACCGCCCGGTTCGCCGGATACGAACGCGATGATCGCGCTGTTGCCTGCGGAATTCCGGCCCGGGATAAAGCCGCGAGCAGCGCCTTTCGCTCGTCGGGCGAGAGGTTGTTTACCTGGCTGAGAATACTCTCCACAGCTGATTCCGGCATATCGAGCTTCTAAACCAAGTTTATCGGGCCGCGACCCCGACCGTTGCCGGTGCTCTTCCAAATCTCAAAAATACAACATCAGCCGAGAAACTGTACATACTGCGACGCGCCGGAACAGCTTACACCCGTTGAGCGTATGCCGTCGCGGCGTAGCGTAGAAGTCGCTCCCACCCGAGACCGTGAGACTAGCAGACATTCTTCCAGTCGTTATGGTAGATTGTCTTCTAAAGAGGTTGCATGGCAAAGGCCGAACCATACCAGAACCGAATCGAATTGCTGCAAGGCACACTCGACATGCTGATCCTACGAACCCTTCAATGGGGCGCGCAGCATGGCCATGGCATAGGCCAGGCGCTCCGAACCTCGTCCGACGACCTTTTCCAGATTGAGCATGGCTCGTTATACCCTGCGCTGCACCGGTTGGAGCGCCAGGCATTGGTTCGGTCGGAATGGAAGGTCTCGGAGTCGAACCGCAGAGCGAAATACTACACGCTTACTCCCGCGGGCAGGAAGCATCTTGTCAGGGAAGAGTCGAAATGGAAGCTCATGGTTGCGACAATCTCTCGCGTTATGAGCCGGGCGTAGGAACGGAGTGATTTCATGATCGGGCGTATCCGGCAGTTTTTCCAGCGCACGCGGCGGGAAGAAGATCTCGACGAAGAGATTCAAGTCCACCTCGCGATGGAGGCTGAGCAGAGAATCGAAGCCGGAGAAGCACCCGGACAGGCCGAATGTTCGGCTCGCAAAAGCTTCGGCAATGTTGCGCTGGTAAAGGAGGTCACCAGACAAATGTGGGGCTGGAACTCAATTGACGCGCTCATTCAGGATTTGCACTACGCCCTCCGGATGATGCGGAAGAATGCGGTATTCACTAGCGTGGCTGTCGCGACACTGGCCCTCGGAATTGGCGCGAATACAGCCGTGTTCAGTGTCGTCGATGCGGTTCTGCTGAACGCCCTGCCATACAGGGACGCGGACCGCCTGGTCATCGTCAACAGAACCGACCTGCGGCCCAGCGGTGAACATTTTGGGAACACATCCTTTCGAGATTTTGAGGAATGGAAGTCGCAGAACACCATCTTTGAGGCGATGACCATCTTCTACAAGCCGGGCTTCTCCGTGATGGCATTGACCGGTGTTCCGGAACCCGAGAACGTGCAGGGGGCACATGTCGATGAGAATTTTTTCCTCACGCTGGGCGTCAGCACTCTGCTCGGGCGGCCGGTCGCGCTGGACGATGTCCGGAGCAGCCGCAAAGTCGTAGTGCTCAGTTACGGCCTCTGGCAGAGACGCTTTGGCGGGTCTGAGGATGCGATCGGGAAAAATCTGGAGATTGAGGGTAAAAACTGGCAAGTCGTCGGGGTCATGCCGCCACAGTTCCAGTTCCCCTTCCACACCATTCAGTTCTGGGCACCCATTTCGGCTCATCCGGCATGGATCGATAAGGACGAAAAGAACCCTCTGGAATTGGATCGATGGAGAGTCGCCGGAAGGCTCAAGAGTGGCGTCACTATTGGACAGGCGAATGCCGGAATGAAGCTGCTCGCCAGTCAGATTCAGCGGGAGTATCCAACCACCCACAAGGACCTCGGTATCGAAGTAGTTTCGTTGCATGAGGAGATCACCGGTAAGGTACGAACGCCTTTGGTGATTCTGCTGTGCGCAGTCTCTTTTGTTCTGCTGATTGCGTGCGTAAACGTCGCAAATCTGTTCCTTGCGCGGAGTACGGCGCGAAGGCAGGAATTCGCCGTTCGGACCGCTCTGGGAGCGAGCCGCTTCCGGATTACGCGGCAATTGATTACAGAAGCCCTGGCGCTTTCGATTCTGGCCGGGTCTGTTGGCATCCTGATTGCCACCCCGATGATTCAGATCCTGAAGCGAACCGCCCCTCAGGAGGTTCCCAGGCTGGCCGACGCCGGTCTGAACATTCCAGTGCTCGTATTCACCCTACTCATCAGTCTTCTCGCGGTGACGATGTTCGGCATCATTCCCGCCCGCCGAATCACCCGACGCGATCCCCACAATGCTCTCAAAGAAGGGGGACGCACGGGAACGATATCGCGAGAGAGCAGGCGCACTTCCGGCTGGCTTGGAGCCGCTCAGTTTGCGATCGCGCTAGTGCTGCTCTCGAGCGCGGGCCTGCTCATCCGAAGTTTTCTGGCAGTCATGTCCACCGATCCCGGATTCCGACCCGAACGAACGTTGACCATGCGAGTGTTCTTACCGGCTACCTCGCTGCCTCAGACCACTGTCTTCTACAGCAGAGCGATGGAGGCGTTGCGCCGGATTCCCGGAGTGCGGGCAGCCGGGGCCGTAAGTAATTTGTTTTTTCTTAATGAAAGGCGAACTCATTCGCTTCGCCAGATTGAAGGTCGTCCAGCGGAACCGGAGGATAAGTGGACCCATCTCGTTTGGACTCAGATTTACGGCGACTACTTCCAGTCCATGGGAATCCCGCTCCTTCACGGGAGGTATTTCAACGATCAGGACCAGCCGGCTTCACCGCCGGTTGCCATTGTCAACGAGACTCTTGCGCGGCGATTCTGGCCCGGTGAGGATCCAACCGGGAAGAGATTGAAAGGCTTCGATCCGCGCGGTCAACACGACGAATGGGTCACCGTCGTGGGTGTCGTGCGCGATACGCGGAGCACCGGCATTGAGAAGAATCCGATCTCGCAAATCTACGAAGTCCAGGCCCAACGGGAAGAAACGACCCCCAACTTCGTCATTCGCACCGCGGGCGATCCGGTCCAATTGGTCGCGTCCGTGCGCGCCGCAGTCCGCGCCTTAAGTAAAACGGCTATCGTCTCCGATGTCATGACCGTTGAGGACAAGCTTAAGGAGCAAACCGCGCAACGGCGATTCGAAACCTGGGTCCTCGCCGTGTTTTCGACGCTCGCCCTGGCCTTAGCCGGCATTGGGATTTACGGGGTCATGCAATATTCCGTTTCGCAACGTACTCACGAACTGGGACTTCGGATGGCGCTTGGCGCGCGCGCGTCCGATGTCTTTGCGATGGTCCTGCTCGAGGGCCTCGGCGTGGCCGCGACCGGGATGCTCGTCGGTGCGCTTGGCGCTTTTTGGACGGCGCACTCGATCGGTTCTCTACTATATGGTGTTCGGGCAACAGATCCTATTACCTTCGGGTCGGTCGCGCTCGTCTTGTTAGGTGTCGCCGCCCTTGCTTGCTTTGTTCCCGCTCTGCGAGCTACCAAGGTGGATCCGGCTGTTGCCCTTCGCTCCGAATAGGAAGGTGGACAAGTTATCAAGGCGCAGGCGATTGCCACCCCATCGCTAATCCGCAGCGCATAAACTGGAACCTATGCGCACCCTGGCGCTCCTATTCCTCTTTCCCGCCCTCGCGTCCGCCGGTAGAGGCGAGGACCTCCTGCGCTCTATCCGCGAATCCGGCCTCGATATCAGCGAATGCTACCGCGTCCGCGAAATAACCGTCGTTCGCGATGAGGCGCAATTCTATTTAACCGACGGTTTCCTCATCTTCGGCAAGCCGATCGGCTCCACGCGTGTCACCGCGCTCTTCAGCGCAGATGTGGAAGGCGGCGAAGCCGAAGTTTTGCTGCTCCCGCCAAACCGCAGCGAGCGCCG
>JAOAPQ010000815.1 GCA_025462965.1 Bryobacterales bacterium | reverse complement strand
GCTCACCGGCCGCAATCGCCCGAAGATCGAGCGCATCCGCGCGTCGGTGGACGCGGGGCTCAACGTGCTCGCCGATAAGCCATGGATCATTCGCTCCGCCGATATGCCGAAGCTGGAGCATGTCCTGGACGATTCGGAGAAACGCGGACTGGTCGCGTATGACATCATGACCGAGCGCTTCGAGATCACATCGATCCTGCAGCGCGAGTTGGTGAACGACGAAGCGGTGTTCGGCAAACTCCTGCCGGGTTCGAAAGTGCAGCCAGCCGTGTCGGCGAAGAGCATTCACCACTTAATGAAAGAGGTCGCCGGAACACCCGTGCGGCGGCCGGTTTGGTTTTTCGATGTGGACGAGTACGGCGAAGGTCTGGCGGATGTCGGCACGCACGTCGTCGACCTGGTGCAGTGGACCGCGTTTCCGGTTGAGCAGTTGAATTACCGGACCGATGTTCAGGTACTGGAAGGCCATCACTGGCCGACGGTGATTCCAAAGGCAGATTTCGCCAGAGTGACCGGAGCGGCGGAGTTTCCGGCGGCGCTGCTGCCGCACGTGAAGGACGGCAAGCTGGAGTATTTCTGTAACAACTCGGTGGATTACACGGTTAAGGGAGTACACGTGCAGCTTGCCATTCTGTGGAACTGGGAAGCGCCGCCCGGCTCAGGCGACATCTATGAAGCCCGATTCCGCGGCACGAGCGCGCGTGTCGATATCCGGCAAGGTCCGGAGCAGCACGGGATTCCCGAGCTTTACGTCGCCCCGAACGCGGGCTCGGCAGCCCAGGCGTACGGAGCGCTCCGGCGAAAGGTGGAGGCGCTGCAGCACGAATATCCCGGCGTTGCGTTTGAGCAATCCGCGAACGAAGCTCATATCGTGATCCCTGAGCGTTACCGCGTTGGACACGAAGCGCACTTCGCGCAGGTAACGAACAAGTTTTTCGAGTATCTGAAAGCGCCGGGCACGATGCCCGCCTGGGAAAAGCCGAACATGCTGGTGAAGTATTTCATCTCGACGCGCGGCGTCGAGCTTAGTCAGTCCCCAAAGCGATAACGAAGTACTGAACAGGCGTGGTCCCGACGTTCTTCCACCCGTGGTGTTCATTCGACGCGATAAAGACGGCCGAACCCGGCCCAATGGTGGTTGTGTTTCCGGAGATGGTTACTTCCAGCGTGCCCTCGCGCAGCATCATCAACTCTTCGTGGACATGGTGGTGCGGCGCGTGCGGCATCTCGCCCGGCGCGACCTCAGTCTGGTGCATTTCGATAGGACTACCGGTCTTGGTCTCGCCCTTCAGCATCGCGCGCGAGTGGTTCTTCCCATTGGTCTTCACCGGGAGGTCCTCGAAACGGTACACCTTGGAGGGCAGCGATTTGTCTTGCGCGGAGGCGGTTGCGGCGGCCAGCGCGGGAAGCAGCAGTGTTAGATCGCGTCGGGAGTAACTCACGACCTGAAGTATAAACCTACTTCGCGGGCGATAGCTTGTCGGCTGTGACGTTCACGGGGTCGATATCCGTCGGAATGTCAGTGAGCTTCGAAAGCGCCGCCGTCATTACCGGACGCAGATGCCCCAGCGAATCCAGCATCCTCCCGGCGCCCGCGTAGTCGCCGGTCGCTTCGATGGTCAAAAGATCGTGGGCCAGATCGCGCACGCCGTCCTTCACTTTGCTGAAATCGACGGCGAAAGTTCCATCGGCATTGGCAACGAACGCGCCCTTATCCATCAGGTAATTGAACTGGACGGCCATACCTTTGCCGTGCGCCTCGTGCAGTCCGAAACGCAATGTGCGGAACGAAGACGCCAGGAAACTGGTGTACAGCTTCCGTTCCGCAGAGGGAAGGAGCTTATGGTCGTACATGTACTGCAGCATAAACAAGCCGCAAACGTCCGCCTTGGCTTCTTCGATGGCGCTGTAGAGCTCCTTGAGCTCCTGCCGCGGCGTGGTCTTCCGACCCGCGACCGTGATCTGGTGCGGCCCGATTCCGTGCGTCATCTCATGGGCAAGGATGTGCGTGAAGAACGCATCAAAGTTCAGATCCGCTTGCGCCGCCGCAGGTAGAACGCGCTTTGAGATCGGCACCAGGGTGCTGTTGAACTTAGCCTGCTGCACGTTGCGCAACATGACACGCTTGGTGCCCTTCTGCACGGTCACGCGCTCGTCGTTCGGTAGATTGTAAGCGGCGGTCCGCACGCCGTGGGCGCCGTCGCCGCTCGCGATTACCTGGTTGACCACGCGAATGGGAGACAGCGCGCCGATCTTCGGGTTCTTGTATTGCGCATCGATCGGCAGGCTGTTCTCGATTTCCTGCATGTGGTTTCCGAAGAACTTCATCTTGCCTGTCTCTTCGTCATCGCGCAGATTGATATAGGCTTCGAACGATGCCTTGTAGCCGAAGATCTCATCGTTGTAGGTTTCGTATGGCCCTATGGTGATATCGAGCGGCGCATCCAGATCCATCCATGCAAGATCGCTCTCGTAATAGTCGTTCGAGAGAAACGCATGCGCCCGCGACGTCAGAAACTTCTTCAACGTGGGGTTCTCGGTAAGAGACGCCGCGTCTTCGAGCAGCTTCGCGAGCTTGCCGAGTTCGCTTGCGTATTCCTTGCTATAGGGCACGGCCGCGAGAGTGCTTCCCTCCCGGTGAATCACGGAAAAGAATCCCTGCGCGTGTTCTTTGCCCGAGGGCGAAAGCGTCTTCACCCATGCCTCGAACTCTTCCTTCTTCATGTCCTCCGGATAGAAATTGGCACCCAGTAACTTGCGCTGCGGCACTCCCGGAAGAAACGCGCGGTTCTCATCCAGCGCCGACCACGGTCCCTTATTCAGCAAGAAATAGTGGAGCCGCGCCTTGCCGAGCGGCGTCGTGTCGTGCTGCAGCCTGGCGTAGAGCGCCGGATTGCCGCTCCAGTACTGCTTGAGGAACACGTCATCGATTGCATGGGCGGCGGCAATCAGTTTCACGAGCGCCTGGCGATCGCCCGCGCTCAGGTGCGA
>JAOAPQ010000807.1 GCA_025462965.1 Bryobacterales bacterium | reverse complement strand
AAAATTCTGGCCAGTCGCCTCATTTCTGAGCCGACGTGATGGCTCTTCGGTCTGACTACCTTTCCGCCCTGACCAACAACACCGCCGCGCCATTCCCCATTGCGTCGTAATAACCGGTAAACCGCTTCGGCTCGGCCGCGTCGTAGGGCTTCAGGTTATTCGCCCATCGGAAGCCGATCGGCTCGTACCAGAGCTCAGCCTGCACGCGGAAGGGACCTTGCGCATTCCCCACCGGGACCGAATACCGCACGCGGTGTCCCGCATCCGTGAATGCCGGGTCTTGCGCGGCGCTGCCCTGAACAGCGATGTCGGGTTCGGCGGTCCGCTTGTCGAAGCCGCGCGGCAACAGCCGGTTATCTTTGATATACCCGACGGCCGAAAGCAAGGCGGTCGTCACGTTGCCGTTCTGGTCTTTCAGAATCGGCTCGTAAATCTGCACCTGATCGGCGCTGTGAATCTCCGTATAGTGCGGCTCAAACCGTTTCGGATCTGCATCATTATCGTTGCCCTCAATCGAGCCGTCCGGGTGCAACGCGCCGGATTCGAATATCACGTGGTTCGCGCCATCTCGCATCGTCAGATGCAGCCACGCCCTCCGCGACGGGTATGCAGTCGGCAGCTTGTGCCCGCTCAAGTTCTCCACGGCTACATCTGTCTCCAGCCGCCCTCCGCGCACTTCCAGAGAACCAATCGAGAGCCTTGCCGATTTCGACTCCAGAAAGCTTACGGTACGGTCTGCCGCCGCAGTCAATTCCTCCGGCTGGGCAATCACGCTGAGATCGTCGCGGTATCGGTTCAGCATTCGCTGCATGAAGAAATTCGCGGCCACGAACACATGACGGGATAAGCCCTCACGCGGCACACCCAACACGCGTGTGATCCGCACTAGCTCCTTCACCACGGGCATGTGGCACGACTGGCAGCTCTCCTTGTCGCGAAAATCGCTGTGCAGCCACTCCGGATACGGCATCTGCTCGGGAAAGATTCCCAGTTCTTTTCCGCCCGCGCCCAAGGCCTTCGTGTAAAGAGTGTGGCATGTCGCACAAAGTTCCGACTGTTGGATATGCTTCTGCTCGTTCGGCTGAAAACCGGCGGTCGAAGTCTGCATAATCCGCGTCTGCCCCTTTTTGATTTCAAAGGGGCCGTACTCCGGCCGCGCGCCAGTGCTGTCCGGCTTGTCGATTACGAAGCCGCCGTTGAAGCTCTCGCGAGTGCCCAGCTTCTCTTTGCTGATCTGATGGCAGATCGAGCACGAGACGCCATCGGCCGCCTGTTTGTCTGCAGGATCATCCGAATCGAGCGGGAGATGGGCGAACACCTCGCCTTGGCCGCCCCGCTGCCTGGCCTCGAAGCGCGCCATGGGCATGTGGCAGATGGAACATTCGTCTTCGATCGCGCGCTTCGACTCCGGATGGTCGATGGACTCCCGCCGCACGCTGGCCTGCCAGTACGGATCGCGGGACGAATTGGCCATAATACTCGACCGCCAGTCGGTCCCGATCGAGACATCCTGTCCCGACGGCGTGATCAGACCGACGTGGCAGGCAAAGCAACGGTCTGAGCTTTGGAACGTCGGTTCGTGTTTTCCATGGGAGCCCATGCTCGCGGCGCGGGCCGGAGCCCAAGCCAGGAGAATCGCAATCGCGCACCGAATCTTCACTTCCACCCCTCGAATAAGCCGCCATCCGCTCGATCCCACAGGAAATAGAACATAAGCTGCACCGGGCGTCCGCTTGTGTTGGTGACAGGCACACGCACACCCAGGTCGGCGCGGATATGCTGGCGCCGGCTCACCGTCACCTGAAACTGCGGTACCAGATCCCAGTCCGTCTTCGAGCCGTCCACCAGATCGTGTGTGGCCACGGCCTCGATCATCGGCGACCACAGCCGGCCGAGACCATGGTTATCGCTAAAGCTTTTGCCCAAAGCGGTTCGCAGGAACAGGGATTGCGGCGATTTGTCGGTATTCACTGGCAAATCGGCGCCGCCTTGCACCTGCAGAAAACTGTTGGCCGGCAGCGCCTGCCCGAACGATGCGAATGTGCCAAAAGTCGTCGTGCCCGCTCCGAACCCCCGCGCGCGATTCCCGGTCGGCAGCATCACCTCGCCTTGCACTGACAAAATGGTCCCCGAATGCAAATTTGAGAACAGCACGCGCTTCCACCCAAACACCATATCTCCGACCCCGCCCAGCCACCCCGTACCGGAATGGCTGAAGCTGAACGGGACCGCTACCTCGAGTTGATTCTTCTCGCCGTAACGCTTTTCGAACACGAATTCATTGGTAAGGCCCGGCGCGCCCTGCACGTTGATGCCGGTCGTGATCACTGTCTCGTCTTCCGGGAAGGCTTTCTCCGTCATCAGTGCGCGCGGGAAATTCATCTCGCCGCGCGGCCACCCTTTCTCCTTGCAAAAACCGCGCAATGTCTGGATCACCATGTCCATCTGTTCGGACGTCAACGCGTCACGAAACGACGGCATAATTTGCGAAAACGACCGTTCGGGCCCGCCGTCCCGAATCACGGCCTTATAATCCCGGTTGTATTCGGGCGTGGTCTGGTCGCACCTGGTGAAATCCGGCATGCTTTTCGGAGGATCGAATCCGACGACCACCTTCGGCTGGCCTTCACCGTGGGGACCGTGACACCCGATGCAGGCCTCCCGATAGATTTCATCTCCGGTCCGCAGTTGCAATTGTTCATTGCCGCCCGTTTGCGCACTCAGCACAAGCCGCGCGAATAAACCGATTGCGACGACCAGGATTCTTTGCCTCATATCCCAATCAAGGGTAGCAAACCGACGCAAAGACGACGACGCAGCAACTGCATCCGGCGCCGGTGGGCAGCGCGATAATCTTAGGCGCAGAAGGCCGAAAAGACGACCAAGATATCCGCTGATCAAGAGCAACAGGACGTCTCACGCTTTTCATCTCTGGACCCGAATCGACACCATCTTCTTGCCGTTCTCCTCTTTCTTCTCTTCTGTGATGACGTTGCTGCCGACCCGGACGTCGGGGTCGACTACATACGTACAGTCCTTCGCGGTCAGATCGTAAATCTTCTCGACTTGGGGCTGAATATCGATGCCGATCCTCTTTCCCGGCTCGTAATACCGGACCTGGCCCGCGAGTTTTATCGGACGGCCCTGTTGGGCTTGACTCGCAAGAAGCGGGATTCCGTTGAACACGACGGCTGGGAACAGAGGAAGTCTGGTCAGGAACAATCGTCTTTCCATGCGAGGTGGGAAGCAATCATCAGGCCAAGTGTGTCGTATGCCGGCAAAGTTGTAGTCGGGCTGTCATCCCGCTGTAACCGCCCATTGCTAACCTAAGCCTCAAAATGGTTAAGGTTGGCTTTCGTTTCGCAGCGCTATTTCTGTCCATCAACATCCTTCTTTTATCCCAGGTTGATCGCGCCACGCTCACGGGTAGCGTCCGGGATCCTTCCGGAGCGATTGTCGCGAACACCAAGGTCAGTCTTCGCTATTCCGCCACCGGACTCACCCGAACGGTCGCGTCCAACGCATCCGGCGCGTATCTGATCGGCGGACTGCCTATCGGCGCCGCAGATCTCGAAATACAGAAGCCCGGCTTTCGCAGCCTGCGTTCCGAAATCGAGTTGAATGTGGGCGAAACCAAAACACTGGATTTTGCGCTCGAGGTGGCCGGCGTGGATACGTCCGTGGAGGTCGTCGCCGAGACGGAACTAGTGAGAAATTCGGCGTCCATCGGCGCAACCTTCGACAATACACAGCTCAGTCAACTGCCGATCAACGGCCGGAACTGGGGCGGATTGATGACGCTCACTCCCGGAGCGATCGATACCGGCGCGGGGAACGGCGCGAGCGTTCGATTCTTTGCGCAAGGCGGCGATGACAATAACTTCCGTGTCGATGGCGCGGATGCAACCTCGGTACGCAATCAGGCGGAAAGCAAGAGCAGGCTGATGATTTCCGAAGACGCCATTGCGGAGTTCCGGGTTAACTCGCAGCTCTACACGGCCGAAACCGGCGGCGCGACGGGCGGCCAAGTGGAGATTGTGTCCAAGGGCGGCACCAATCAATTCCACGGCAGCCTGTTCGAATATCTGCGCAACAGCGCTCTGGATTCGCGCAGTCCGTTCGATAAGGCGACGGTGCCGCCGTTCCGGATGAACCAGTTCGGTGGAACGGCCGGCGGACCGATCGTGAAGGATCGAACATTCTTCTTTGCTTCCTATGAAGGTCTGATTCAGCGGCAG
>JAOAPQ010000801.1 GCA_025462965.1 Bryobacterales bacterium | reverse complement strand
TTCGGCCGAGATTGGGCTGATTGGGCCGCGCGTTGCTCGCCTTGCGGCTGGAACTCGGCGATGAAAACAAGGCGAAGAATACCAACGCCATCACAACCACGCCACCGGCCAGAATCATGAACGTTTTAGTGCGGTCCTCTTTCAGTTGCTTCCGCTTATCGCTTCCCTTTTGCTCGCTCGTCGTCGACCGCTGCATGAACTTCCGGAATCGCGCTCCGGCACCGCTCGGCTCGGGCTCCGGGATGTCGCTCCCGGATTCGGCGAGGGACTCAAATTCCGGCCTCTCCACATTCAGGTCCAGATCTTCGTCGCGTTTCTCGTCGGGTTCGTGATGTTGCTTATTCAGGCGAACCGTTGCGTCCGGTTCCATAGGCGGATCCTCCTCGAAAACTGCTGATACCAAACCCGATGGGAGCTAAGGCTGGCTTGTCCACTGCGCCCGAGTCAGCGACTTGCAAAACTAAAGTTTCGCTCGACTGCTTGAAAGAGGGACGTTCAAAGATCACTACTCCGTCCGCGCGTTGCCCCGCACCCAGCCGCCGTGTGCTGAGGCGGAAATTCGTCATGGTCATTTGCTCGGCTGTAGTCCACTTCTTCTTGACCTTCCCGCCCAGTTGAATTTGCGGCGGCATGATCTCGATCGCGTGATTTGCTGGATTCTTCACGGAAAACAGGACCACCACTTCCCGACCTTGATCGATGACCTCGCTCACACCGGCTTTTACTCGTTGCCCGGCGTCGATCTCGCCGGGTTTCTGCCCGTATAACTCGGGTAACGGAGCATGCTGCTGCCGTTCCAGCAATTTGTCCAATGCTCCCGGCGACCCATCCGGCACCGGCCGAATCGTTTCGAAGTTGGCTATCTTCGTCAGACTTACGTTCTGCCCGGCTGTGACGCTGGGTGACAGAGTCTCGGGGCCTTTTGGTTCCGTGCTGATTTTGCGGGTCTCAGCAACAAACGAACTCGCCAGAGGATCTTCTTCCACGAGAAAACTGGTTGCGGAAGGCTTTCCGAATTTCAAGAACACATCTACTGCCTGCTGCCCGCCCCCGTTTTCTCCCTTACTAACCAATAGAAGGTTCAGTTGATGCCCGCCCGTCGTTGTGATCAGAAGGTTCGCTTGGGCTGGTTCACCATTTACAGGCTTCACCGTGACCATGTCGGGCTCGTGCTCGGAGTGTTCGGCCTGGAAATTTTCGGGATCTCCGAGGACAACAGAGTTTACGGGCTCCGGCATACGGATCGATGTTGCCAATTTTGGAACGAGTCGAAGGGTGATTACCTTTTCGTCGAGCGCGGCGCGACTCAAGACGACTGGATCGACGTTGACCCGGTTCACGGCCGAACGGGACATCGGGACGGAATTCGGGGCCGCCGCTCTCGACGCTATGGAGGGGACTGACTCCTGGCCGGAGGCAACGCCCACGATGCAGAAAACACACACGCATGCTCTGGAATGAGGCACGTTATCTCCTTGCTTTACGCCGCAGTTCGGCGCGGTACTGGTTGGCGATCCGCTGGACATAGTTGTAGACTTCCGGTGACGAATACGCGAGGCCGCGCGCGCGAATCGGTTGTTCGCCGGCGACGTAAGCCGCCATCACGAGCCGTAGATCTCCACGGAAGAGCGAATGCAATTCGGACAGGTACGCTACGCCGGCACGAACATTTTCATGAATCCAAAATGGATGCGACACCCCGAAATGTTGTGCGGTAGCCGGCATCAACTGCATCAGCCCCATCGCTCCTTTAGGCGACACAATTCCCGGCTGCCAACCCGACTCAACCTGGATCACGGCCCTGACGAGCTCTGGTGAGATCCCGTATTCGCGGGCATAATAGTTGGCGCACCGTTCTGAGTATTCATGAGCGCTCAGCGTTTGACCAATTAAGGCCGGACTGGTGGTCAAAGCTAAACTCAATAGCGTGCGCGCGCCGCGCATAGCTGCTCCTCGCTCTCGGTTTCGATGTCGTGGACTCCCTGGGAGTAATGCTTCACGTCCTGCATCAAGCTCTGAAAGCCATCTCGCAGCAACAGTCTCTTTCGATCTGGCTCCGTTTTTGCGATGAGTGGCAACAAAACATCCCGCAGATCCGCGGTAATCTCGCGCACGCCCAGGATGCGCAGGGCTTCCGCGAGATCCAGCATTTCGGCGATCGATGGGGGTTTCTCCAGACTATATCCTCGAAGAGCTCGCCCGAATCCTGCAATTTGAGCGCGAATTTCCGGGTGACTCTCCGCTGTCCGCAGTTCCAGAATCCGGGTTTCCCTTTCCACTGTCGGATGTTCGAAACGGAGATATAGGCTGCGCCGACGAAGAGGATCGCCAATCCGGCGAACTTCATTCGATGTGAGGACCACGAAAGGCTTGCTCTTGGCCTGGATCGTGCCGACCTTGGGATTGTGATCTGCCACTCGCTCAGGATCTCGAGCAGTTCCGCTTCGAACTCTTCGTTCACTTTGTCGATTTCGTCGATCAGCAGGACGCAAGGCTCTTCGCTGAGCAAAGCGCGAAGAAGCGGTCCTTCCACGAAAAAGTTCAGCGTGTGCAGGTCGCGCCGGATCTCGTTCCAGTCGCCGTTCCATGAGTTTCCCTGGGTGGTGAGGAATAGCCTTTGCAGTGATTCATCGAACTTGCCGATGGCCTTTTCTTCGTTGACGCCTTCGTAGCATTGCAGCCGTTCAATATTGGTGTTGGCTGCGAGAGCAACTACCCGGGCAAGTTCTGTTTTTCCCGAGCCCGGTGGTCCCTCTATCAAAAGCGGCTTTGCATCCGGGATGCAAGGAAGATGACCCTGAGCGTGATCGGGTCAATGACGTACCTGGCTGCTTCCAGCCGATCAGACAGTTCTTGGATTGAAGAGAACACGTGCCGCTCTCCTTCTGACCTCGAATCGATATTAATGGCAGCTGACAATTCGTGCTTTTCATGAGACAGCGCTTGCCCTGCTGCAACCTCCGCTGAATAAGAGCCGGTATGCGGGCCATGTCAGATGCTTTCACTCCAGAAAAAGAAAACGCGAGAGCGTGTCGAAAGTGCAGGAAACGTGTGTCTTTCGATTACGACAGAAACATCGAGGCAATTATTTTGGATGGGAACCACTTTTCCCCATAGATTCCGGCCTTGGCTGTCCTTCGAGCTGGCACCCTCAAATTTTCCACGTGGACTCAATCTGTTTTGTTTTCAGCGTTGTAGCAAGGAGGTGCAGAATGTCGCAGGAGCGCAGTCCCCGATCAGCACGACCGGTTCGCTGCGTTCGATGTAGCGCCTTCAGCTAGCTCGCGGATCTTTGCGGCTGGGATCTGCGGGGCTTTGTTAAAGTCGAAGTCTTCCAGTGTTTTCAGCCGCGGCAACTGGGCATCACGAATCCGATTGGCGATGGCATGACGGTCGCGTTCCTCGCACTCCATTGCCAGTAGAGCTTCCAGATACCGGATATAGCTGTGTTGTTCTTTGGCTGCTTGTTCGGCGAGCGGAATGAAGTTCGCTCCGATTGCCGGCATGCGTACGGCTCGGCAATACTGCCGCACACTGGCGTGTTCCAAAGCTTCCGTTTGCGCCTTCACTGGATCACGACCTTGCCGGACAACAGCGCGTCATACTCATCCATCACCGGCATCGGCCGCTCGAACTGTCTCAACTCATGATTCAAGGACAAGGCGTACCGTTTGCGGTCATCGGCATCCGGCATGTGGAGAATGTGCAGCACGGCTGCCGCATCACTGACACCAAGCCGCAGCGCTTCTTCCACGGCCGCGACCAAACTCGCCCAGGCATCCCCGTTGGTGCCTGCACGCACAAGGCTGATCATCTCGCGAGTCCCTTTACTTCTGCCGTGGCGCTGCTCCAGTTTCTGCCAGAGCGTATCCGTGCAGGCCGGCCACCGCCCCGCCGCACGCCACTGCTGCAGCGGTGTCGAGCCCTTCATTGCGCCGGGCTTCTTCTCCAACACATCCAGATAGTGTTCCAGGTTGAGAATCTGATGCCCGCGTTCATAACAGCGCTCGTGCCGAGCCGCCAGTTCGCCATCACGCCAGACCTCCACATATGCGGGCCATACCCGCGCCGTGACACGTCCGCCTGGCCACAGCGGCGTCGAATACCAGTTCGCCTTTACCTTTACGCGACCATGTCCGTCCACGATCACTGGATAGATGACCTCCGCGACGGGAAAGGGCTCCGCCAGCATAGGCAGTAAATGAGGCTCCTCGTTGCGCATCGCGTCTCCAATCGTCATGACGCGCCCGCTGATGACGTGCCGTTGCGCTTCCACGCAGCGCGCCAGCAACCAACTGTTGAAGCTCTCCAGATCTTCCGCTTCCGGCACGGGCACCAACCAGTTCCGCCGGAACCAGCCCAGTTCTCCTTCCACACCGCCCTTCTCATTACCGCGAGCTGGATTACAGTACTCACCGGAGAAGCCCCAATGCGAGCGGAACGCAATCATCCGCTCGGTTTCTTCCCGCTGATATCCGCGCAGGATCTTCTTTACGGCGCTTCCCAGGTTGTCGTATCTCAGTGTGCGGAACACGCCGCCGAAGTAAGCGAACGCGTGTTCGTGGGCTTCCAGGAACGCTTGCTGTGTGGCGTTGGTGTAGGCCCGATGGAATGCTCCGCCACTTGCCATGCTGCGCATTGCGAAGAACTGCAGCTTTCGTGCTTCGCCGTGCAGCTTCACTTGGGCTTCAAACCAATCCACTTGCCCTTCCTGGCCCGGTGCGTAGCTCTGCGGCACGAATACTTCACGCTCGGCCAGACCCATCCCGCGCTTCCGTTCCCGCACATACTCGCGCACGGTAGACTCCGCCACCGGGAACTGCGGCGTCTCCTGGAGCAACCGTTGCCAGATCCGACGAGCGGTGTGCCGCTGCTTCCGCGGAGCCTGCCGATCCGTTTCCAGAATCCGATCGATGCACTCCTTCACCGGACCGATCTTCGTTAGCTTACGCTCTTGCTTCTTTCGGTTCGGCGGGATCGCACTCCCCAACGCCTGCCGCACCGTCCGCCGGTGTACGTCATACTTCTTCGCCAACCCTCGGATCGTCTCCCCGGCTGCGTATCCTCGCCGGATCTCTTCGAATAACTCCACTTTCGCCCTCCTGTCCATCCCGGAATCTTGTCATCCGGGGTTGTTCAGGTGGGGCCAAATGTAGCCATCAAATGGGGCCAAATCTAAGCATCGAACTCACTCGAGCCCGGTATGAGCCCACATCCGGTTCATCAGCATCCCGAGGAGGAGTTTCTGATCGTTGGTGAAGGCACTGGGGAGATCGAGTGCGATGGAAAAATCACGCTGGTTGGCCCCGGTGCAATGATGTATTGCGCGGGGAACACATGGCACGGCATCACCAACCGGCAAAGTGCCGATGACTTTCTACTGGTCTAAGTGGATGGCGAGGGGTTTCTCAGCGTAATTTATGGAACTAACCTTGCAAAGGCTTCGGATAGGCCGGCCATTTGTCTACCAGCCTGCTCAGGAGCGTTGCGGAACACACGGCAATTACGGTAAACGGAAGTACAACAACCAGCGGGAACCAGTTTCCCGGATGAAATAACACCGGATCCAAGGCAATTGCAACCGCCGGGGGGTGAAAGGCTTCGCGATGGGCGCGGACGGCCGTGGACAAGGCAGATTACCAAACAAGCAACAATCGCCGCCAGAACCGCCATCCCTAAGCCTCGTCCAAAGAGGCTTAAGAGAGTACCTACAGAAGCTCAGACGACAGAACCCACAATTAGAGCAATGGTTGCGCGATCGGGGCGTCGGGCAAGAACAGAAAAAATAAAGAGTGTCGCTCCGAAGGGAGGCACCAAATAGAGACCAACCTTATCGACTTCAAGAAACGCCAAAACACCGAACAGCTAAGTGCCCAAAGATAGCCGTGGACAAACAGCTCCGGCTTTGTTCCCCATGATCTGACGACCTTTTGAAGAGTGATATTCATGCGGATTCCTGTCTAATTCGATGCCACCCGAAGCACGATTGCGATCCAAAAATCGGGTCTCTTGAGATTGGACCTACGCCGCTTCCCGCACCGGCAACGCCGAGGTTCGCCCGCAATTGATACCCAGCCGCTTCATCTTGCCGATCAAAGTCGTCCGCTGCAGGCCCAGCCGGGCGGCTGCGCGATTCCGACCGCCGACCATGCCATTCGTCTGCTGGAGAGTCTGAAGGATGTGCGAGCGCTCCGCCTCTTCCAGCGTCATAGCCGCGGATGACTTCAATGTTCTAGTGACTCCGGGCAGCGAACCACTCAGCACGGCGCCGGTCGAGAGAATTACGGAACGTTCGATGAAGTTTTGCAATTCCCGGACGTTGCCCGGCCATGAATGACGTACAAGAGCCGTCATCAGTTCCTCTGAAACGGCCGTGATTCGCTTGTTCATGCGAGCGGCGTAATCCATTGCAAAATGGTGGACTAACAAACGGATATCTTCGGGCCGATCACGCAGCGGTGGTAGTTCAATGGGGAACACGCTCACCCGATAAAAGAGGTCGGCTCGGAATTCACGTTTGTCGGTCATTTCAATGAGATTATGATGTGTGGCACAGATCACGCGCACATCGGCGCGAATTGTGGAAGCACCGCCTAAACGCTCGAACTGTCTTTCCTGCAGGACGCGCAGAATCTTGGGCTGCAACTCGAGCGGAAGGTCGCCGATCTCGTCCAAGAATAAAGTACCCCGGTGAGCCCGCTCGAACCGTCCTATACTGCGCATGACCGCACCGGTGTAGGCGCCACGTTCGTGACCGAACAACTCGCTTTCAAGCAGACCTGCGGGAATTGCGGCGCAATTCACCTTCACAAACGGGCCGTTCGATCGCGCGCTCCACTTGTGAATAGCTTCCGCAATCAGCTCCTTGCCCGTGCCTGTTTCGCCGTTGATCAACACCGTGGCGTGTGTCGGAGCTACGATCCGCACCATTCCAAGAACGCGCCCAAGAGCCGCGCTGTTACCGACAATGCGGGGTAATCCGATGCCGCAGAGTTCGTTGCTGTCGAGCGCGACTTTGGCCGACGTCGCATCCTCGATTTCAAAGGATGCTGTATTTTTGACTGCTGGCCCTTCAGTTTCCCATCCTGCTTGTGTCACCATTCTCTTTAATCCTCTCGTTCGTCCCCTAAATGTTCGACGTCATACACCAAGGCCCCGTCTTAGGCACTAATTGTCGCGTCGTTGTGCATTGATCCACTCGCGGACATATGCTGGGCAATTCTTCAGCGTGATGCCGTTCGCTTCGCAGCGCTCAAGGAAGCTGATAGCATTTTCATTCGCCAGGGTTAGGTCTTTTAGGTCCAAGATGATACGGCGCCCGTTCCCTTCCGAGCTAATTAGTGTTTCCAACTCGGCAATAGGTTCTTCGTCCATTTGGCCGCTCAGCGTAAAGACCACTTGCCCGTTCGCCGACCTTTGGATCCTCAGCATTGTATCCTTTCACGAGATTCTTACCATTGAGATCCGCCATGCCAATTTAAGTAGTGCGTTCCCGCTGACTTTTTTATGCCGCGCGGCCTGCTACTTCCCACACACGAGTGGCTTCTGGTTCACGGCCAAATATCAGAGCAGCGGACTCCGCGTCGTGGCTCACGCGGATGCAATCGCCGCGGCGAATCTGGCCGCTGGCCATCAGGTTCGACAACGGTTGCACGAGCAGGCGCTCGATCGCGCGCTTCAAGTGCCGCGCGCCATACCTGGAATCGGTGCCTTCCACCAGCAAGAACTCTCTAGCGGTATCGGTGACATTCACCAGGAACGGCTTGCCGGCGGCCGCGGTCTGGATACGCTCTTGCACCATTTCAAGCTCAATATCAACGATCCTGCGCAGTTCCTCTCTACCGAGAGATTTGAAGACGACGATGTTGTCCAGACGGTTGATGAACTCCGGCGTGAACTTTCGACGAGCTGCCGCGATGCCAGCGTCCGACATCCGGGCGCTGAGTTTCATACTGCTACCGGTGTCATCCACTGAAGGAGCGTGGAAGCCCAGCCGCGGACTCACTAGGGAACTCATTTCAGCTGCGCCGAGATTGCTGGTCAGGAAGACCATTGCCGACGAGAAATCGACTTTGCGATTGTCGCCCAGCGTCAAAACGCCTTTGTCCAGGATGCCCAGGAGAAGATTCCACAGAGCGTCCGATGCCTTTTCGATCTCATCGAAGAGTACGAGACTGAGCTGGATCGTATCCGTGTGATGCTGGTTCAGAGCTTCCTGCGACAACAGTGCATGCGTTTCGCGGTGTCCAAGGTATCCCGGAGGCGAACCGATCAACTTCGCGATCTCATGACTGTGTTGAAACTCCGCGCAATCGATCTTGATGACTGCTTGAGAATTCTTCAGCAGGGACTCGGCGGTCGCCTCTACGATGCGAGTCTTTCCGGAGCCAGTAGGTCCCAGGAACAGAAAGTTCCCAATCGGTCGGCCGACCGGAGACAGTCCCGCCACGTGAGTCTGGTAAGCCCTCACAATCTGGTGAATTGCTTCCTCTTGCCCAACGATGAGGTGGCCGAGTTTGTTCTCCAGACGCTCCGCCGGCCTTCCGTTCTGGGTGGGATCCAATAATTCAATTCTTGGCATTTCCAATTCCCTCGCCATTGAGGATGCACGCCCAACGCCAATCGTAAATTATTGAAACTAGGGCAATTGACGGACATACAAATTGGCCAGGTTGGCCAATTGGCCAAATTTGTACAATTGGGAAGCTGTCGAGACTCAGGTGCGAAAGGCTTGGGTGTTCTTCGAAGGATCGCTCCTTTTGAAGCGATTCTTGTTGATCTTTAGCGATTTGATCTTATGCTCCAAAGTGGATCGTGGTATGCCGAGTTTGGCAGCCGCACCCGAGGGTCCGTACACCCGTCCCCCGCTTTCGCTCAGCGCAGCCTCAATGATCGCCTTCTCCTGAGAAGGAAGCTTCCTAAGAGGTTCAAGTCCACTGCTCGGCACAGTAACGGGAGGCTGTCGCGATAGCCAACTCTCATCGACTAAGAAATTCTCTGTTTCACAGACGATGACGGATCGCTCAATGACGTTCTGCAACTCGCGAATATTACCCGGCCACGGGTACGACTGAAGCAGATCGAGGCTCTTTTTGTTTAACGCCTGAAAGCTCTTTCCTGCCTGCCTTGCGAAACGGTCAATGAAGTATTCAACCAGCAGGGGAATGTCTTCTCTTCGTTCATGCAAAGAAGGCATTTCAATTGGAAAAACGTTGAGCCGGTAAAACAGGTCGCTCCTGAACGTGCCCGCAGCAATGGCAGCCTCCAAATCGCGGTTAGTGGCGGCAATCACCCGAACATTAGTTCGGATGGTCGCAGCCGCACCGACGCGCTCAAACTCGTGCTCCTGCAGAACGCGCAAGAGAGCGATCTGAGTCTCGACAGGAAGCTCTCCGACCTCGTCGAGGAAGATCGTGACTCCTTCGGCCAGCTCAAAGCGTCCTAAACGCCGCTGAGTTGCCCCTGTAAAGGCGCCCTTCTCATGGCCGAACAACTCTGATGCGATCAAATCGCGCGGAATTGCAGCGCAGTTCACACTCACAAAGGCGCGTGAGGAGCGCCGGGAACGCCTGTGAATGGCGCGGGCAACCAGTTCCTTGCCCGTCCCGGTCTCGCCGGTGATCAGAACACTGGAGTCGGTCGGAGCAACTTTGGATACGCGAGACAGCACGTTTCGCAGGGGGGGTGAAGTTCCGACGATCTGCTCGAACATCGATGCCTTATCGATTTCTTCTCGGAGCACGACATTCTCGGATTGGAGCTGATCTTTCAGCGTCTTAATCTCACGGAACGCCTGTTCCAGAGCCTGCTGTGACTGTTTGGCCGCGGTCACGTCCATTACCGCGCCGACGAAACTTACCTCGCCTCTCGAATCATTCTTTACAGCGTATGCGACGACGTGGAGGTGTTTCACAGAACCATCCGGCATCAACAGCCGGTGGTCGAGGTTCCAGTCATGGGGCGTGCGGGATGCCCGATCCATTAGCTGTTGGACCAAAGATCGATCCTCGGGATGGACTCGTTGAAGGACCATTTCCACCGTAGGTTTGATCGCTGGGTCGTAGTCGAAGATGCGATACGTTTCGCTTGACCAGATAAGTTCGCCGCTCGAGGGGACCCAACCGAGACTGCCGGTCTGACTGAGCCTCTGCGCTTCCGACAGATACGCTTGAGCCTGGTCAAGATCGGTATACGCCTGGTCAAGATCGGTATAGAGGTGCGCGTTTTCGAGCGAGATCGCGGCCTGCGATGCCAGTAGCTTCAGCACTGCTATTCGGGCGGGGGTAAAGACGTGGGATGCCAGGCTATTTTCGAGGTACAGCATGCCGGTTAGCGTCGCTTGCTTAACGAGCGGCAGGCAAAGGATCGAACGAGCGCGTGCCCGAACGAAGTAGGGGTCGGCAGAGAATTGGTTGTCAGCCGACGCATCATCTATAATTACTCCTTCTTTGGTTCGGAGGACGTATTGGAAGACCGAATCCGGCAGTTCTGAGCTCGCGGGGGCTTTGCTCAGGAGACGGACGGCAATCGTATCTCGATCGGTCGCAGCCTCCGCTTCGATTTGCATTTGGTCGCCTCGCAAAAGGATCAGGAGACCTCGCCCGGCGCCAGCGTGCTGAAGCGCGGTCACCATGAGCGTATCGATCAATTTCCTGAGGACAATCTCGCCGGATACGGTCTGGGAAACTTTGACGACGGTAGCCAGGTCCAGATGTTCAGCCGGCGTGCCGATTGTGGCCGTAGGAGAGGTAGATCCTCGTTCCTCGTGCAGGTGCGGGTAGTGTTCGTCGAGTTGCTTCACCTTGCCGAGCGCGCCCCAGCGGTCGTAGCAGTTCCGCGCGTTGCGTAGATACGTGTGGGCAATCGTCTCGAAGCCGCGCGCCAGGTAGAAGCGCGCGGC
>JAOAPQ010000694.1 GCA_025462965.1 Bryobacterales bacterium | reverse complement strand
GCCACGGGGCGCTGATTGTGCTGGGAGGCAGCAACTTCGAAAAACCTCCGTATGACGGCGGCGTGAAACAATGGCTCGATACGATCTTCGTTCTCGAGCCCGGCGCCTCGCGTTGGCAAACATTCCGATCCGCCGGCCCGATTGCGTACGGCGGCAGCGTGACGTGGAGAGACTCTTTCGTGATCGCCGGCGGGACCGACGGGCGTACCCATTTCCGTGACGTCCGGCGGATCGAGTGGATAGACCGTAAGCCCGTGGTCACACCTTTGCCGGCGATGCCGTTGGCGCTGGCAAACTGCGAAGCTACGCTGGTCGGCGACCGGATATTCGTGTTCGGCGGACAGGAATCGCCTGCTGCGACCAGCGCCTCGGCCGCACTTCTGAGCCTGGATCTCTCGAATCCGAAAAGCGGCTGGCAGAGGCGCGACGCGCTGCCCGGACCCGGACGCATCCTGCCCGTCTTCGCCGCGGCCGGCGCTGATCTTTATGTATTTGGCGGCGCCGAACTCACGCCCGCCGGGCGCCGCTACCTGCAGGATGGATGGCGCTGGCGGCCGAGTGATGGCTGGTCGCCCTCGACGGCGCCCCCCTTCGCGATGGTGGCCGCACCAGCGGCGGCGATATCGCCCGAGAGCATTCTCGTATTCGGCGGCGACGACGGCGCGAACGCGACCCGGATCGAAGAACTTCGCGAGCGTCATCCAGGGTTCTCTAAAGAGCTTTTCGAATTCCGCGTGGGCGAGCGGACATGGGTCCGGCGGGGCGCGATTCCCACCGGCCTGGTCACGACCGCGGCTGTGCCCTGGCAGAGTCGCGTTGTGATTCCGGGTGGTGAGGACCGGCCGGGGCATCGCTCAGCGCGCGTCCTGAGCTGGCTTCCGGAATGAAGTGGCTCGTGCTCGCGCTGCTCTGGGGCGTGGCGCTGCTGAACTATCTCGATCGCCAGGTGATCTTCTCGTTGTTTCCGCTGCTCGAGCGGGATCTACACGCGAGCACGTTCGAACTGGGTCTGATCGGTACTGTGTTTCTTGTCACCTACGGCGCGCTCAGTCCGTTCGCCGGGTACTTGGCGGATCGGGTAGGACGCGTGCGCGTGATCCTGATCAGCCTGATGGTCTGGAGCGCCGCTACGTGGATCACGGGCCACGTTCACTCCATGCCGGAGATGCTCGGGTCGCGGGCGATCATGGGGATCAGCGAAGCGTTTTATCTTCCGGCGGCCCTGGCGTTGATTGCGGATTGGCACGGCCCGAAAACCCGCTCGCTCGCGACGGGCTTGCATCAGAGCGGCCTTTACACGGGGATTGTGCTCGGTGGAGCGTGGGGAGGCTGGATGGGCGACCACGCGGGATGGCGTCCGGTCTTCCAGATCCTGGGCATCGTAGGGGCAGTATATTTCCTGATCCTGCTGTTCGCGCTGCGCGACAAACCGGCCGCCGGACGCCCATCATCCGATTTCGTCGGTGCCGTAGGCGAGCTGGTGCGGTCGGCCGCGTTCCTTCCGCTTGTTCTGGCGTTCACGGCGATGGCGATCGCGAACTGGCTCATTTACACGTGGCTGCCGCTCTTCCTCTATGAGCGCTTCCACATGAGCCTGACCAATGCGGGTTTTTCGGCCACGTTCTACGTCCAGGCGGCTAGTTATGCAGGTGTGATCGCCGGCGGGATTGTCTCGGACCGGTGGTCCGCCCGAAACCCGGCTGCTCGCGTGTATTGCCAGATGGCGGGTCTGCTGATTGCGGCCCCGTTCCTGGTGCTGCTCGGCGCGACCAGCCAGCAGCCGCTGCTGGTGGCGGCGCTGGTGGCGTTCGGGATAGGCCGGGGCGTTTTCGATTGCAACACGATGCCGGTAGTGCGGGAAGTGGCACCAGGGCACCTGAGCGCGACAGCCTATGGGGTACTGAATATGGCCGGCTGTCTGGCGGGCGGCATCGGGGCCGCTGCGGCAGGATGGCTGAAACAGCACCTGGGTCTGGGCGCGGCATTTCAAGTGGCGGCGCTTGTGCTGGTTCTGGGGGCGCTCGCACTCCTGCGCGCGGCGCCTGTTCAGCCTCGAGGGAAGACGACGCTTTCACAGACCGTTCCAATCTGATCTGACTGCCCCCTCCCGGGCGGCGGCCCTTATCGAGGCCGCCGGGCTGTGGTCTCTAGTTCGCTTTTGACGGAACCCCTTGAATCGGTGAGCGCTCGACAAAGAAGGCGCGCGGATCCTGTCCGCCCTGCACAAAAGGCGCCGGGCGATTTCCGGACTTCGTGCTGCTCTGCGTTCCGTAGCCGGTTGTAAGGTTTTTCAACCCGAAGAGTGCCAGTTCGAAGCGGTCTTTAAGCCCCAACTTCTTGAAAAGGCGAGAGAGGTAAACCTTCACCGTGCCTTCCGAGATATTCAGCGCGATTCCGAGTTCCTTGTTCTTCAAACCTTGCGCCACCAGGGTCACAATCTGACCCTCGCGCCGGGTCAGCGTATACCGCCGCGCGGTCAGGATGCTATCGGTAAGGGCCTTTTCGAACCAGAGTTCGCCCTCGTGGATCTTGCGCAGGCTGGTGATCACCACGTCCGGAGTAAGCGTCTTACTGATGATGCCGCGCACGCCGACACCCATGGCTTGCAACGCCATCTCCGTCGAGATGAAATGGACCCAGAGCACAATTTTGGCACTTTTCACCGTCTTGTGGACGGCCGTCAGGAATTCCAGCGTAAAATCCGGTGTTAAATCCAGGAACAGAAGGTCCGGCTGGCGCTCGGACACGCGGTCCATCAACTGATCACGTGTTGTGCAACAGTCGATGAGTTCGAGATCGGAGGGCGCGGAAAGAATCTCCCGCAACCCAAGAGCCAGGATTGGCTGGTCGCTATAGCACAGTATGCTTGCCATGGTTGTCCTACGATATCACTTTCTAGTACTAAGCAGTGCAGGAAATCACCACTTTTGATAATTTTCTCAATAATATTTGTAACGATCAAAATCCCCGGCGCACGGGCTGGCGGCACCGCGAATTCACGTGTTTTCAATAACAAGATATTGTGGAGTCATCGGCATGGACCTCCGGATAGGCGTGGTCTTGAACAGTTCGGCTGGCTCGGCCGGGGATCTTAGATTGCGCAACCGGATCCGGGAACTTCTGAGTGTGGATGGCCGGGGCCTGGAATTCACTTTGATATCGCGCGGGGCCGACCTCCGGGCTGCCGTGGACCGTTCCCTCCAGCGAGGCTGCAATGTGTTGGTAGCAGCCGGCGGTGATGGCACAGTGAGCGGACTTGCGTCTCTTCTCATCAACACCGGGACCATCCTAGGCGTTTTGCCCGTAGGGACGCTCAACCATTTCGCGCGAGATCTCGGCATTCCTTCGGATCTCGAAGGCGCCTGCAAGGTGATCCTGGCGGGCCACTCCACCAGGGTGGACACCGGCAAAGTGAACGACCGCTTCTTCATTAACAATTCCAGTCTCGGGCTGTATCCCAGCATCGTGCGGCGGCGGGAGCGATGGGAAAAGACCGGCACGAGCCGCTTGCTGGCCTTCGCCGCCGCCACCGTATTCGCCCTCCGGCGATATCCCTTCCTGGACGTGTCGGTGAAGGCGGACGGGCAGGAAATCATTCGCCGCAGCCCCTTCGTTTTCGTCGGAAACAACCGGTATGAAGTGGAAGGACTGCGTCTCGGCCGCCGCTCAACGCTAAACGGCGGTTCCCTTACGCTGTACATCGCGAATCGGACGGGTCGCCTGGGTCTTTTACGCATCGCGCTTTCCGCGCTATTTCGGAGGTTGAAGCAGAACCGCGATTTCGGGATCGTTTCCGGCCGCGAATTGCTGATCCATACCCGCCGGAAGCGGGTGGCGGTCGCCCTGGATGGCGAAGTGGTCCACATGGCTCCGCCGCTCCGGTATTCGATTCAACCCGCGGCCCTCCGCGTGATGGTTCCGGCCTAGAGTATGCGGACCATTGTGCACCTTTCGGACATTCATTTCGGACGCACGGACCATGCCACCATCGCGCCGCTTGTCGAGACCGTTACCGGCATGCGGCCCGACCTGGTGGCGGTTTCCGGCGACCTGACGCAGCGAGCCCGCACTGTCGAATTCCGCGACGCGAAGGCGTTTCTGGACACGCTTCCGAAGCCCCTGATTGTCGTCCCGGGCAACCACGACGTGCCGCTGCACAACCTATACGCCCGCTTCGTCCAGAAACTCGAAAAGTACCAGCGTTTTATCAGCCGCGACCTCGAGCCATCCTATTTCGATGAAGAGATCGCGGTCGCGGGCATCAACACCGCCCGCTCATCGACCTGGAAAAATGGCCGCCTCAGCCACGGCCAGATTGCCCGCTTGCACCGGCGCCTATGCGCCGCCGGCGCCGAGGTTGTCAAAATCGTCGTTACACATCACCCTTTCGAGCTGCCGGAGGGCGTAACCAGCCGTTCTCTCGTCGGGCGCGCCCACGCGGCGATGAACAGCCTGTCCTCATGTGGCGCGGATCTGTTCCTCGCCGGGCACCTGCATCTCGGCTTTACCGCCGGTACCGCCGTCCGGTATGGCATCGCAGGCCATTCCGCGCTGGTGATCCAGGCCGGAACGGCCACATCCACCCGGAACCGGGGCGAAGTGAACTCCTTCAACGTAATCCGCATCGCCTCCCCCGAGGTTCAGGTGCAGCGGTTCGCGTGGATCGCCGAAGCCGGCCGTTTCCACGGAGGAGCGCCGCAATATTTTCGGCGGCTTGGCCGTTCCTGGAATCTTGTGCCGAAGAGTGAGAGTTTTCTTGCGGGCACTCCCTCGGTATGATATTTATAAACGACGAAGCGCTTGGCTACACGGGTTGCGATCTGTGGCGTCTAAGTCGTACGCCCCGAGGGAAGGAAACTGTGGAGTCCGCAAACCGTAAACTGATCCGGCCGTCTTTTAACGAATTCAAGGAACAAGCGCAGGCATTGCCAGTGACGCCGCGGAAGGTTCAGAAAAAACCCGTTCCCCCAGATCAGACGAACGCCGAAAATTTCTACTACGTCAAACAGATGCAAACGAAGACGCCGATGGTCTTCGTGCTGAAGGACGGAGAAGTGCTGCACGGCGTGATCGAGTGGTATGACAAATCGTGCCTGAAGGTAAACCGGGTGGAAGGGCCGAACCTGCTGCTCTATAAGCCCAACATCAAGTACATGTACAAAGACGAGTAGCCGCTACCGTTTTCGGCGGACGCTCAGGCGATACTCCCGGCGCTCCCCTGCTTCCTCAAAACGCCTCTTTTCATCTTCCGTTTCCGGAAACACGGGTTCCACCGGGATCGGCTTGCCGGTGGCATCGATAGCCACGAAGGTCAGGTAAGCAGACGAGGTGTGATGCATTTCTCCCCTGATCAGGTCCTCCACGAATACCTTGACCCCCACCTCCATGGATGTCCGGAACACCCGATTAACCGCCGAACGCAGCCGGACCCACTGGCCGATTCGCACGGGGCGGATAAAGTTCATCTGATCGATGGACGCCGTCACAACCGGCTTGTGCGAATGCCGCATCGCAGCCATTGCGCCGGCCAGATCCACCAGGTGCATCACCTTTCCGCCCAGCAAATTGCCGAGCGCGTTAGCGTCATTCGGCAGAGCGAGCTCGGAATACTCCGAGTAGGAATTGCGGACAGGCTGACCTTCCATGAACGTCGGGTATAGTAACACATGGATGCCTAATAGCCGTTTGGAAACGCTGCAAAGCATGATCGATCAGGATCCCGGCAACACCTTCGCGCGATACGGCCTCGCGATGGAATACAAGAATTCCGGGGATCTCAAGGCGGCAGTGGAGGCCTTCTCCGCCCTTCTGGAAGTCGCGCCGAATTACGCCGCGGGCTACTTCCACGGCGGCCAGACTCTCGAGAAGGCGGGGCGCATTGAGGAAGCCCGCG
>JAOAPQ010000644.1 GCA_025462965.1 Bryobacterales bacterium | reverse complement strand
GTTACTGTCCTCGGGCATATCAACCTGCTTTTCTGGCGTGTGGCATACAAGGTGCTATTACATCGCGGCCGATCTATGCCGGTGCCCCAGAGCCTTCGCGATATCGAGCGCGCGGTCCTCCTCGCCGCACTCGATTACAAGCCCGCGCCGTACGCGGGCCGCGTGGTCTATTTCAAACGCGGCGTTCTCCCGGATCTTACCGGCATCGCTGCGACTTTCGGCTGGGGCCCGCTTCTGGCGCGCGGTCTGGAGATCTATGAAACCACCGGACGGCATGGGGACATGTTTCACTCGCCGCACGTGGAACCGGTGGCGGCGAAAGTTCGCGAGTTGCTCGCGGAAACGCGCGCCGGTCATGCCGCCGAGGAGCTTGATGAAAACATTCAGGCCGCAATCCGTTGACGGCGAAGCGAAGTATCGGGATCGATTTCGGAACCACGAATAGCGCCTTGGCCGTAAAGGATGGCCGCGCCATGACACTGGCCCGGTTCCATCTGGATGTCGAGCCCACTGACACGTTTCGCTCCGTGCTCTTCTTCCCGGGCGACCGCCGTCCCTTTGCGGCAGGACCGCGCGCAATCGACCTCTATCTGGAGGAACACGCGGAGGGGCAATCCTCCGGGCGGCTGATTCAATCCGTGAAGTCGCTGCTCGCTAGCCGCCTCTTCACCAAGACACAGATCTCCGGCCGGCGCTATAACGCCGAGGATTTGGTGACGCTGATCGTGCGGGCATTGCGTACGGAAGCGCAGGCGCAGCTTGGCGAATTCGGTCCGAGAGTCGTGGTGGGCCGTCCGGTCCGATTCGTCGGAGCTGAAAACGAGGAAGACGAGGAAATGGCCCTCACGCGTTTGCGCGCCGCTCTCGCGACGGCGGGCTTTCCGCGGGTGACCTTCGAGTACGAGCCGGTAGGCGCGGCGTACTTCTACGAGAGCCGCCTGGATCACGACGAACTCATTCTGATCGCGGATTTCGGCGGAGGCACAAGCGACTTCTCGCTGATGCCGGTCGGCCCGTCGCTACGAGCCGGGAAGCGCAAACGCACGATCCTGGGCACCGAGGGTATGCCGCTCGCAGGCGACGCATTCGATGCTCGCATGGTGCGCCACGTGGTTTCGCCGCTGCTGGGCGAGGGTTCCGGATATCGCTCTCTCCGCAAGGTCTTGCCCGTGCCCGGGTCAGTCTACCGGAAGCTGGAGCGCTGGCATCACCTCTCGTTTTTGAAATCGCCCGACACCATGCGGATGCTGCAATCGGTGGAGGCGCAAGCGCTCGAGCCGGAGAAGATTTCTAAACTGATCGCGCTGGTGGAGAACGATCTGGGTCTGCAGTTGCACCGCGCCGTGCAGCGCACGAAGTTTGAGTTATCGGTCTCGGGTGAGAGCCGGTTCGCGTTCCATCATCCGATGGTTTCGATCGAGCAGCTTGTTACGCGCGCGCAATTTGAAAATTGGATCGCGGACTACCTGGAGGCCATCGGCGCCGCCGTTGACCGGCTGCTGGCGGCGACGCGCGTGCCGCCGGGCGAGATCGATCGCGTGTTCCTGACCGGTGGGACCTCGCTCGTGCCGTCCGTACGCGCACTCTTCGAGCGCCGCTTCGGACCGGAGCGAATTTCGGCGGGAGATGAGTTTACGTCGGTTGCGAAAGGACTGGCGTTCCGCGCCGCGGACCTGGAGTGAAGTGTCACACCCGAAAGTCGTCCACCTGCCAGTTCCGAATCGCTTTCTTGATCTGTTTCTGATCCCATCCGTTCGCGAGCGTCTGCTCCACAAGGGCCGCCAACTCCCCATCCGGCGCGAAGCGCAACGCCACCAGCTGCGCCACGCTCAGCTCTCCCGTCCGCGCCGGCGAGTCACTCAGCACCCGCTCCAGACGAAGCCTCTCCTCCAGCCGGATCACCCGATCCTGCACCTTGAGTGAATACAAACGGATCTTGAATACGGCGACCAGGAAAGCGATCGCAAGAATCACCAGCCAGGAGTCCACGAACGTGAAGTGCCGGGTCAGGTTGTAAATGGCGAGCACCACATTGATCAGGGCCACGGGAGCCAGGAAATAGTGGAACGTCGGGTCCATGCGTGTGTGGCTCTCGTAGGTTTGCGCTTGCGTTTCGGGCATCGTTCCTCCTGGGGAATCATCTATTCTAATCGGTATGCAAACGAAACAACTTGGCAATAGCGATATGAAACTCACGCCGATCGGCGTCGGCGCCTGGGCAATCGGAGGCAATGGATGGGCCTTCGGCTGGGGCGCCCAGGACGATAACGAATCCGTGCAGGCGATCCGCGCGGCTCTCGACCGCGGCATCAACTGGATTGATACCGCCGCCATCTACGGCCTCGGACACTCCGAAGAAATTCTGGCGCGCGCTCTGGAAGGACTCGCCGCCAAACCTTACGTGTTTACGAAGTGCGAACGCGTCTGGAACGAGAAGCGGGAAATCGGTAAGAGCCTGAAATCCGATTCCATCCGGCGCGAAGTGGAAGGGAGCCTGCGCCGGTTGAAGCTCGATGTCATCGATCTGTACCAGATTCACTGGCCCGAGCCAGACGAAGACATCGAAGAAGGCTGGACCACCATGGCGAAGCTGAAGGAAGAGGGCAAGGTCCGGTACATCGGAGTTTCCAACTTCAATGTGGACCAGATGAAGCGCGCCACCAAGATCGCGCCCATCACGTCACTGCAGCCGCCTTACTCTATGCTTTCGCCCGAGATTGAAGAGAGCATTCTGCCTTACGCTGCGAAGAACAACATCGGCGTGATCGTCTACTCGCCCATGAAATCGGGTTTGCTCAGCGGTTCCATGACCAAAGAACGCGTGGCCGCGATGCCCGAAGACGATTTCCGTCAGCGCACGCCGCAGTTCCAGGAGCCAAAGCTGAGCCGGAACCTCGAACTAGTGGAGCTGATGCGCGAGATCGGCAAGCGCCATGGCCGGACGCCCGGCGAGGTCGCGATCGCGTGGACCCTGCGCCGGCCCGAGGTCACCGCCGCCATCGTCGGCATGCGCTCGGGCGAGCAGGTGGATGGCGTGATCGGCGCAGCGGACTTCCGCCTGACCGGTGCGGAACTTGAGGAACTAGCGTCTTTTCTAACACAAACGGTTGCGGCTTAACTTCAGATAGCTCGGCAGTACGGGGGCAAAGGTGGTAGTCTAAGAGAGCATTTGATTGCCCCACAGTTTAGGCACGAGTCTCCTTCGCCCACCCGAATTGCTCGCTTTCAGATCAAAAGGAAAATAGATGAAGAATATTTTTGTTGGTAATCTCAGTTTCAAGACCTCGGAACAGGACATCCGGTCTTTGTTTGAATCTTATGGAACTGTCGATCGGGTTAACGTCGTCACGGATCGTGACACGGGCCAGCCCAGAGGTTTTGCGTTCGTCGAAATGAGCAGCGACGCGGAAGGCGATAAGGCGATTACATCCTTGAATGGAACCGACGTGGACGGCCGCACGCTGAATATCAACGAAGCGCGCCCGAAAACGAGCGGTGGCGGGGGTGGCGGCGGCTACGGTCGCAAGCCTTCGCGCTGGTAAATTTTACCGTGTTTCCCTGGCCGGTCTTCCCTGGACCGGCCTTCATCGTGCCCAGCACGCCGCTTCAGTCTCCCTCGAATGCACCGAATCTAACAGAATCCTAACCCTCGGGCGGGCGATTCCGGTGAAACTGAGATGTGGAGACCATCAATATGCTCGAGGCCATCGCTGGACAACCGTCCGCATCGTCGCACGGGACACCTCTTTCTCCCGACGAATTGCGGAAGATCGACGCTTATTGGCGCGCTGCTAACTACCTTTCCGTAGGCCAGATTTACCTTCTGGACAACCCGCTTCTCAGAGAGCCGCTACGCATCGAGCACATTAAGCCACGCCTGCTCGGCCACTGGGGTACCACGCCCGGTCTGAACTTCATCTACGCCCACTTCAATCGCATCATCAAACGCGACGACCTGAACGTAATCTATATTGCAGGGCCGGGTCACGGCGGTCCCGGGATCGTCGCGAACGTGTATCTGGAAGGTACCTACACCGAGTTCTACCCGCACGTGCCGCGTAACGAGTACGGCCTGAAGCGGCTGTTCACGCAGTTCTCATTTCCCGGGGGCATTCCGAGCCATGTCGCTCCCGAGACGCCCGGCTCCATCCATGAGGGCGGGGAACTCGGCTATTCGCTCGCTCATGCGTTTGGCGCCGCGTTTGATAACCCCGATCTTCTCGTCTGCTGCGTCGTCGGTGATGGTGAGGCGGAGACCGGTCCGCTAGCCACAAGCTGGCACTCGAATAAGTTCCTGAATCCCGAGCGGGACGGCGCCGTCCTTCCTATCCTGCACTTGAACGGGTACAAGATCGCCAATCCGACAGTGCTGGCGCGCATCCCTCAGGACGAGTTGACGCAACTCCTGCGCGGGTACGGCTGGGAGCCGCACTTTGTGGCCG
>JAOAPQ010000573.1 GCA_025462965.1 Bryobacterales bacterium | reverse complement strand
TCATAGAGCGTGCCTTCGCGATCCTGGTATGCCACCGCCAAGTCCCGCGCCGGCGTCTCCGCCCGAATCGCGAAAGCCGTGACACCGGTCACCTTGCCAGGGACGAACGGGAAGCTTGCCGTCTGGTCGGTGAACCCCGCATCACCTTGATTGCGCATCAAGGCCGGCTTTTCGCCGAGCAGCATCAGGTCCAGGTCGTAATCGTGGTCGTAGTCGATCCAGACGGCCTTCTGATATTCGCCTGCCGGCAATTCGATCGTGGCTTTCGTGAAGACGCCTTTCTGGTTGTGATACAGCAGCGCACCCTTCTGCGTGATCACGCACAGGTCCAGCAATCCATCGTTGTCGTAATCCCCCGCGGCGATCGATACGATATCCTTCACATCTTCCAGGCCGGAATGAGGAACCTTGGCAGTGCCGTTGCGGTAAACCGAAACTCCGCGGTTAGACCAGACGATCAGATCCGCGCCGGCGGCCGCCATGCCGCGAACATCCTGCTCCACCACCCGATCGGCGAAGGCCACTTTACTGTCTTCCGGAGGCGCCGGTAGCAGCGTCTCGTAGATCTCCGTAAAATTGTTCGCCTCCATGTTCTCAGGAACCGGCGCACCCTCCTGCCGCTTCTTAATCTCCTGGAAAGCGGCGAGCTCACGCGCGGCGTCCGCAGTCCGGCCCAACTGCCGGTACGCATTGTAAAGCTGGAAGTGCGGTGCGGCCAGGTTCGGATCCAACTTCATAGCGGCTTCGAATTCTCGGAGCGCATCCTCGTTCCGGCCCGCCAACTTATATAACGCGGCCAGATTGTGATGCGCGGTAGGCTCGCCTGGAACCAGCTTGATCATCTGCTCCATTTGGGCAATCCCCCGATCGTATTCGCCATCGCGCTTGGCGACAATCCCGAGATTGAACCACGTATGCGGGATGGAAGGATCCTGCTTCTGAGCCCTTTCCAGCTCGGCCACCGCTTGCTTGGTCTCGCCCGCTTTCAACAGTGCAAGCCCGTAATTCACACGCTCGCGCGCGGAGTCCGGAGCCATCTCGAGCGCCTTGCGAAACTGCTCCACTGCCTCTTTCTGAGTCGTGGGATTTTCGTAGAAAGCTTTACCGAGATTGCGGTAGTGCCAGAGACGATCCTGGTTCGCCGGCGCCCCAACCAGGAGCAGCGCCAGCAAAAGAACAAAGACCGACAAAACCGGGACTCTCTGTTTCACCATCAATATGATAATGCCGTGGAAGCTGGTATATGCTGAGGGAAATGAATCCAGGCCGATTGGGCGGCGTATTGGCTGTCGCCGCCATGCTCGCCGGCGCCCTTTCTGCATTCAAATCCGATGCAGGCGTTCTGTTCACCGACGTCACGACCGCCGCGGGATTGCGCTTCACGCATCACAACGGGGCTTTCGGCAAGAAATACCTGCCTGAAACGATGGGCTCCGGCTGCGCCTTCATCGATCTGGATGGCAGCGGCTGGCCCGATATTCTTCTGCTGAACGATAAGGATTGGACGCCCAAAGGCAAGAAATACACCAGCGCCCTTTACCGCAACAACCATAACGGCACGTTCACCGATATCACGGCCGGCAGCGGCCTGGATATTCAGATGTACGCGATGGGCGTCGCCATAGCCGATTTCGATAACGACGGGCGGCCGGACGTATACATCACCGCGCTCGACGGCGATCATCTGTTCCACAACGAAGGTCACGGCAAGTTCCGCGACGCCACCGCGGCTTCCGGAATCAAGAACGCTAACTTCGGCACCAGCGCCGCCTGGCTCGATTACGACCGCGACGGGAAGGCCGATCTGTTCGTCTCCAATTACATACAGTGGACTCCGCAAACGGATCTGTGGTGCTCGCTCGATGGAGCGACGAAGTCTTATTGCACACCCGAGTCGTCAAAAGGCGCGCCTTCGAAGCTGTATCACAATCTGGGCAACGGAAAGTTCGAAGATGTCAGCGTCAAGGCGGGAATTGCGGATCCGACGAGTAAATCGCTCGGCGTCGCCGTGCTGGACTATAACAACGATGGCTGGCCGGACCTCTTCGTCAGCAACGACACGCAGCCAAATAAGCTTTACCGCAATAACCAGAACGGAACGTTCACGGAAGAAGGCGTTTCCGCCGGAGTCGCCTTCGGTGAAGATGGCGTCGCGCGCGGCGCCATGGGCGCGGACGCGGCCGATTATGACCGCTCCGGCCGCCAGCATCTCCTGGTGGGCAACTTTTCCAATCAGATGCTTGGGCTTTATCACAACGAGGGCAACGGCTTGTTCGTCGATGAAGCTCCCCGTTCCACCGTCGGACGGGCCAGCCTGCTCAGTCTCACATTCGGCGCTTTCTTCTTCGATTACGACCTCGACGGGTACCCCGACATCTTCGCCGCGAACGGCCACACCGAGGCGGAGATTGAACACATCCAGCCGAAAGTAAAATTCCGCCAGCCGCCGCTCCTGTTCCACAATCTGGGCAAAGGTAAGTTCGACAACGTTTCCGCACAGGTAGGCCAGGATTTCGCACGACCGATCGTCGCGCGCGGAGCGGCTTACGGCGATTTCGACCACGATGGCGATCTCGACATACTCATGACCACCAGCAACGGCCCGGCATGCCTGTACCGCAACGACGGCGGCAATCGAAATAAGTGGATTTCATTGCGCCTGAGCGGGACGAAGTCCAACCGGAGCGGCTTGGGCGCGGTTGTTCGCGTGGAGACCGCCTCCGGCAAGCAGTGGAATATGGTGCGCAGCGGCGGCAGTTAATGTTCACAGAGTGATATCGCTCTCACTTTCGGCCTCGGCCGAGATTATTCCGTCACCATACTGTACATCGATTGGCCGAGCGGCGTCAAGCAAACGTTCGCGTACGTCGCCG
>JAOAPQ010000606.1 GCA_025462965.1 Bryobacterales bacterium | reverse complement strand
CGGGTAAAGTCTGGCTCTCGAACCTGGAAGCCGACCCGGGTGTGAAGAACAATGCGGCCGCAGCCCAACCCACGCGGGTTCAGCAACTCACGGAAAAGATTCGCGCATGGGAACAGGAAATGAAGCTCCCGCCGCGCTAGCCCTCTTGAGACTCGTGCCTCTCGGGCGTATACTAAGGCTCACAGTGAGGAGAATTCCTCATTGCCGCCTGATCGAGGAGGTTCCGCGTTGTATTGCTCCTCTGCGCCGCTCCGCATCGAAGATGCGGTGATGTCCACATCGGCAGCAGTTCCGTGCCCCTCCTCAGTATTGTTCAGCAACATCTATTCCCTTACCAAGGGAGAGGCAACATGAAGATCCTTGATAGAGTCACTATGATTCTGGCCCGGAAGGGTTCGGACATTTGGTCTATTCCTTCCGACGCTTCTGTTTATTCCGCTGTTGAAACAATGTCGGAAAAAGGCGTCGGCGCCTTGCTGGTAGTTGACGACAGCCGCCTGGTTGGCGTTATTTCCGAGCGTGACTACGCACGCAAGATCATTCTTCAAGGCCGTTCATCGAAGGACACCTTTGTCCACGAGATCATGACACGGTCGCCCATCACCGTAGGCCCGTGCACCACGGTGCAGGAGGCGATGCAGACCATGACCGAGAATCGCTTCCGCCACCTACCCGTGCTGGACAATGAAAAGGTAATGGGAGTAGTGTCTATCGGTGATCTTGTCAATTGGATCATCTCGACGCAAGACGAGACGATCCAACAGCTGGAGCACTACATTACCAGCCAGTACCCTTGTTAATCGAATCAGCCAAGGCTTGCTGACATAGTTTGAATCAAAGCCCAAAACGGCGTGGGATAGAGGCCGAAGACAAAGAGTAAGATCACCAGCGCCGCGAGGCTGAAGCTTGCCTCCAGCGGCACGGTCAGCCGTACTGGTTCCTCTCTTTCCCCGGCTTCGGCGGGCAAGCTGAAGAGGGCCACAATAACGCGTAGATAGTAATAGATCCCAATCGTACTGCTGACAATGAGCACGAAGACCGGCAGCCACAACGAACTTGAGGCGGCAGCCGCTATCACATAGAATTTTCCAAGAAAGCCGGCAGTAAGCGGAATGCCAGCCAAAGAAAGCAGCATCGCGGCAAACAGTCCGGATATCACGGGGTGTTGCCAGAAAAGCCCGCGATAGTCTTTCAGCTCGCAATGTTCTTCCTCACCTGTCGAAAGGACGGTCATGAGGCCGAATACGCCGAGCATGGTCACGAGGTACGCAATCAGGTAGTAAGTCGCAGCCTGAATTCCCAACGGTCCAGCGGCCAGGAAGGCAACGAGCAGGTAACCCATGTGCGCGATGGACGAATAGGCCAACAGCCGCTTCACATTTTCCTGCTGCAGGGCTAACAGATTTCCTATCAGCATGGACGCAATCGCCATCGTCACGAAAGCCCAATAAACAGGCGCGCTGACGGTCGAGTCGGCCCCATGGAACCATCGCAGCAGCAGAGCGAAGACGCTGCCTTTCGACACCGTTGCGACGAATGCAGTCACCGGGAGCGGTGCTCCTTGATACACATCAGGGGTCCAAAGGTGGAACGGCGCAACCGCCAGCTTGAACCCGATTCCCGTCAGCATCAGAATCGTTCCCGCCCATCCGACGGCCCCAAGCGCGGGGTCCGGTGTCCCCATGTATGACTTGGCGAGGCTCGAGAGTTCCATGCTGCCTGTTTCCGAATAAAGGAGCGCCATGCCAAACAGCAGGAAGGCGGAAGAGGTTGCCGCCAGCACCAGATACTTCATTCCGGCTTCGAGCGGCAGAGGCTGAAACCGAAGGTAAGCGATCAGTCCGTACAGCGAAACACTCAGGATCTCAATACCCAGAAACAGCGAAACAAGGTGGCAACTGGAAACCAGAACCAGGGCGCCGCACGCCGCCAGCAGCATCAGACAATAAAATTCTTCTCTATGCTCCTGTTGCCGCTCCATATAAGCGAACGCCAGCAGCAGAACCGCTGCAGTAGATAGCAGCAGGACGGCCGAGTAGAACAGCGAATAGCCATCGACAAGCAGCAGGCCGGTCACACGTCGGGGAGAAGCGGCGGCGGCGAACCGCAGGCTGGCCAGGGCCGCGGCCAACCCAAGGAATGCGAGAAGGGCGGCTAAATGGTGATCGCGGCGAATTGCGATCGAGAGCATCACCACGACGGCCGTTGACGACAGTACGATCAGCGGACTTAGAGCAACCAGGTCTGACGCAATCATCATTCACCTCTTCGCGAGCGTCGAAACCGCAATTTGATGGCGAATTCCGTCGATCGCCGGCCGAACCACATTCAGAACAGGCTGCGGATAAAGACCGATCCACAGCAGACAAGCCATCATCGGTGCTGCAACACTCCACTCATACCAGTGGGCATCCGGAAACCTCCAGTTGTGAACGTTGGGCCCGAAGAAAACCGTTTGAACCAGCCGAAGGGCGTAGCAGGCTCCCGCTATCATCCCGAGTGCCCCAAGCGCTGCCAGCACCGGGCTGACCCGATAGGTCCCCGTCAGCACCAGGAACTCGCCCACAAAATCTCCCAGCCCCGGCATTCCGGCGGATGCCATCACGAAGAACAAACCTGCGCCGCTAAGTACCGGCATCGTGTCCCAAAGTCCGCCCATCGATCTCAAATCCCGAGAGTGCAACCGCTCATTCAGCGCTCCAGCAAGGATGAACAGGGCGCCAGTGCTGACACCATGACTCAACATCTGGATCAGCGCTCCCTGGAGCGCGATGTCATTCATGGCGAAGATACCCAGCAGCACAAAGCCCATATGGCTCACGCTGGTATACGCCACCATGCGCTTCAGGTCGGTCTGCGCGAACGCCAGTACCGCACCGTATAGAATTCCGATTACTCCCAGCGTCATCATCCATGGAGCCAGTTGACGTGCGGCATTCGGGAAGAGCGGCAGCACAAAACGAAGCATGCCGAAGGCGCCGGTCTTCAGCAAGAGCCCGGCCAGGATCACGCTACCCGCGGTCGGAGCTTCCGCGTGCGCGTCCGGCAGCCATGTATGTATCGCGAAGGCCGGAAGCTTAACCGCGAAGGCCGCAAGAAAACCGAGCGCCAGAAGCATTTCAGTTCCAGGCGCAAGAGGCATGGAGAGCAAATCCTCATATTCGAACGAGTACGAACCTGTGGCGCTCTGGTGCAGGACGGCGAGCGCAACAATCGCCGCCAGCATAAGTAAACTACTGATCTGCGTAAACAGGAAGAATTTGATTGCTGCGTAGATACGCCGTTCATAGCCCCAGACTGCGATCAGAAAATACATGGGAACCAGCATCAACTCCCAGAAAAAGTAAAAGAGAAAGAGATCGACCGCCAGGAAGACTCCCATCACGCCGGCCAGAACCCAAAGCAGATTGAAATGGAAAAAGCCGGCCGAGCGCTGGATTCCCCGCCAGGAAGCCAGCACAGCCATGATGCCGAGAAACAAGGTCAGGAGGATCAGTGCCAGGCCAAGACCGTCGACGGCGAGATGAAAGCGTATGCCCCATTGCGGGATCCAGTTCCAGGACAATTCGGCGAACCAACGCGGGGGGCCGATGGTTGCGAGAGCAGGGTAATGCCCGGACCACAACCCGAGGCACAGACCGAAATCCGTAGCTAGCGCCCCAAGACATATTACTCGGGGCGCCGTATCGCTCCATCGCGCGGCAACGCCCGCCAGTACTCCTGCCGCTATCAAGATCGCAACCAGCCAGAACAAAATCACAATTCCCTCCTGTCGCCTTCAACGGGTAAGCAGGACAAATGCGAGGAACACGGCCGAGCCTAACGCCAGTCCGGAGGCGTACCACCGAACACGACCCGTCTCGGTGAGGCGCAACACCCGGCTGCACTCCTGCGCTGCCGATGCGATCCCGGCGTATGCCGCGTCGACAACGTCATTGCGATTCACTGCGGCCAACCAGATAAACGGCCGAACAAATACCCCATCGTACAGTTGGTCGAAGCCCCAACCCGCAGACCAGAATCGCGCCAAGGCGGTCTCAGATGGATGTTCCACACGCCGCCGGTAATAGAGCACGAACGCCAGGCTGAATCCCGCGGCGAACATAAGAGAGGCACATAGGGCGGTGGTCACTTCGGTAATGGGTCCTACGTGGACTTCTTCCAGCGCCGGCAATGTACTGTTCAGAAAATTTGAGAGTGCGGGAGTGCCGCCGAAATGTGGCGGTGTATCGGCATAGCCTCCGACAATGGACAGCACGCACAACACAACAAGCGGCAGTTTGATCGCAAGCCCTGGCCGTGCCGCGACATGCGCCTTCGGAGGCCCATAGAATACCAGGAAGATGAGCCGGTAAGTGTAGAGCGAGGTGAGCAGCGCGCCCGCCATGCCGCACAGCCAGAACCAGATGTTGCCGTTGGGCCCGGCCCAGGACTGCCACAGGATCAGGTCTTTGCTGAAAAAGCCCGCGGTCAGCAACGGAAGTCCGGCGAGTGCCGACCCTCCGATCACGAACGACCAGAATACGACCGGCAATTCGGTCCTCAAGCCGCCCATCCGAAACATGTCCTGCTCATGATGCAGAGCCTGAATCACGGCGCCGGCCGCGAGGAACAGCAGCGCTTTGAAGAAGGCATGTGTCATGAAGTGAAACATCGCGGCCGACCAGGCGCCGAGTCCCAGAGCCAGAAACATGTATCCGATCTGGCTGATTGTCGAATAGGCCAGAACGCGCTTAATATCACGTTGCGCCAGGGCGCTGCATGCCGCCATCAAGAGAGTCGTTGCGCCAATCACCGCTACGGCCAGTTGGACGGGAGGCGCCAGCCTGAAGAGCGCCTGGGTTCGCGCGATCAGATACACGCCCGCGGTGACCATGGTAGCGGCGTGGATCAATGCGCTCGTGGGCGTGGGGCCCGCCATGGCATCGGGCAACCATGTTTGGAGCGGCAACTGCGCCGATTTTCCGCATGCCCCTGCCAGCAGCAGCGCTGCCGCCGCGATCGCCAAACCACTCCCTGGTTCCCATTGCGATTGGGCGCGCTGCATGAGTTGCTGAATATCAAGGGTCCCCAGGTGTGTAAACAACAGAAATAGTCCAATGGCGAAGGCGGTGTCACCGATGCGCGTGACGAGAAACGCCTTATTGGCCGCGCGAACATTGGCCGGGTCCCGATACCAGAAGCCGATCAGGAGATAACTGCACAGGCCTACGCCCTCCCAACCTACATAGAGAACCAGCAGGTTGTTACCCAGCACCAGCAGCAACATGGAAGCGACAAAAAGATTCATGTACGCGAAGAAGCGAGCATACCCATCGTCATGCCGCATGTACTCGGTTGAGTAGACGTGAATGAGGAAGCCAACGAACGTGACCACCACCAGCATCAGCAGAGAGACAGGATCGAGATAGAGACCAAAATCCGCCCGGAAGCTCCCGGCATCCATCCATGTCCACAACGGCAAAAGGAACGCGTTCCCCGGCGGGGGCGAAGCGAGAAAGCTCCAGCCGACGAGGAATGACACGAGAGCGGCAAGTCCGATTGATCCAACGCCGAGTAAGGAAACCAGTTTGCGCGGGAATCGCGATCCGAAGAGCGCCAATACTGCCGCGCCGGCCAACGGAAACGCGGGCGCAAGCCACAACAGGTTCAGCATGTCATCCTTTCATTTCATCGGCGGCATCGGCATCCAGCGTGGGATGTCCTCGATGAAATTGCAGCACCATAGCGAGTCCAACGGAAACCTCGGCGGCGGCCATGGCGAGGATGAAGAGAAACATCACCTGCCCATCCACCTGCCCCCAGCGGGAACCCGCGGCCACAAAAGCGAGCCCGCTTGCATTGAGCATGATTTCCACGCACATCAGCGTGAAAATGAGATTACGCCGCGTGAGAAGACCGGCCAGCCCCAGCAGAAACAGCAGCGCCGCGAGAAACAGCGCGTGATTCATCGGTATCGACGCCACGAATTTCCTCCTCTCTCGAAACAGCTCTACGTCCCAGGTGATACGCTCCCACCAGCCCCGCGGTCAATAACAAGGAAGCGAGTTCCACACCGATGACGTAAGGGCCAAACAGGGCGACCGCCACCTGCTTGGACGAAATCTCAGTGGAGCCCGTGTAAGCGCCGCTTTGAAGCGAAACCAAGCGCGCAACTTCGGCCAGCAGCACTGCGGCGAGAAGGCCGGGTCCCAGCCACGCTCGGGGGCGGAAGACATCTAACTCAGTCTCGGCGGCATGCTCGCCGATGTTGAGCATCATGACCACGAAGACAAAAAGAACCATGATGGCGCCCGCATAGATGATGAGTTCGAGCGCCGCGACAAAGGGAGCGCCCATGACATAAAAGTCGATGGCAATCGCGAGCAACGACACAACGAGATAGAGTAACGCGTGAATCGCATTGCGTCTCGTGATAGTGAGTAGCGTGGCCACCACCGCAACGATGCTCGAGGCATAGAAGATAAATGCCATATACGCTCCCTAGGGCATCAGGCTGTGAACGTCTGTGGGCGGAGCTTCGCGCTCGGCCACTCCCTTTCCTTTATCGCCAATAGCGACCCCCGCAACCCGCCAGAAATTGTAATCCGGATACTTACCGGGTCCCGCGATCATCAGGTCGTCTTTTTCATAGACCAGGTTCTGCCGCCGGTACTCTCCCATTTCAAAGTCCGGCGTAAGTTGGATAGCGTAAGTTGGACAAGCCTCCTCGCAGTAGCCGCAAAAGATGCACCGCGAGAAGTTGATCCGGAAGAACTCCGGATATCGTCTCCCGTGTTCGTCCTCCGTGGCTTGCAGCGAAATGCAGGCAGTGGGACAAACTACTGCGCAAAGATTGCAAGCGACACAACGCTCGCCGCCATCAGGATCGCGCGATAGAACGATGCGGCCCCGGTAGCGCGGCGGCAGGATCGCTTTCTCTTCCGGATATTGAATAGTGACGCGCCGGTGAAACGCATGGAGGAAGACTCCCCACATCGACCGCAAGAGACTCCACATCAGATACCTCCTCCGCCTAAACTCCCGCCAAAACGAACGCACCGGTTATCAGCAGGTTCACCAGCGCGAGCGGCAACAGGACCTTCCATCCCCAGGACATGAGTTGATCGAAACGCGGCCGCGGCAGCGCCCCCCGCAACAGAATGAACACGCAGATAAAAAACAGCGTCTTGATCCCAAACCACACCGGGGCCGGCAGCACCGGCCCGAGCCATCCGCCGAAATAGAGCAGAGTCAGCATGGCGGAGATTAGAATGACGCCGATGTATTCGCCGACGAAGAACATGCCGAACTTCATACCGGAGTATTCGGAATGAAAACCGGCAATCAGCTCGCTCTCCGCTTCGGCAAGGTCGAATGGCAGCCGCCGCGTTTCAGCTACGCCCGCTATGAAGAACAGCACGAACCCGGCAAACTGCGGAATGACGTACCACATGTGTCGCTGGGCATTCACAATGTCGGTGATGCGGAACGAACCGGCTAAAACCACCACGCCCATCAGCGAAAGACCCATGAATACTTCATAGCTCAACATTTGAGCTGCAGCTCGCAACCCGCCAAGCAGCGCGTACTTGTTGTTGGAAGACCAGCCCGCCAGCACTACGCTATAGACCCCTAGCGAGGACATCGCGAGAAGAAACAGAATGCCGATGCTCAGATCCGCGACGACGAAGCCGGCAGCAAAGGGAATCACGGCAAACGCAAGCAACGAGGTCGCCACCACGACGGCCGGCGCTAGAACGAAAGCGGCTTTGTCAGCAAACGGCGGAATCCAGTCCTCCTTGGTGAAGAGCTTGACGGAGTCCGCCACAACCTGGCCGAGGCCGAACGGCCCTACTCGATTCGGGCCGTAGCGGTCCTGCCAAAGCGCGAGCAGCCTGCGCTCCACCCAGATCAGGCCGCCCGCAAGGTTCAGCACCACAAATAAGACCGCGGCAATGATGAGCAGCGGATACAAGTTGATCATCGGCTCCCCCGCATGGAAATTGCCGCTCTGGCGACGGCCAGCCTTCCACGCGCCGGAAGCGCGTGGCCTTCAAATGGGGTGAGACCCGCGGGCAGGCAGGCTACTCCGCGTGGCAGATCGGGACGAACCGCGCATGGCAGTTCATGTGTTTCCTCTCCCAGGGTCACATTGATCGACTCGCCGGCGTGAAGGCCAAGCAGTTCCGCATCCACCGTGTTCAGAGTGATGTATTGCTTCGGGGCTAACTC
>JAOAPQ010000588.1 GCA_025462965.1 Bryobacterales bacterium | reverse complement strand
TCCATGCGATCGAATTGCCCGTTGTCCATCGCGCCGGAACCCCGGCCGCGGTTTTGACCATCCGGATATATCAGATGTCCAGCTTTGTCGATGCGCCTGGGATCTTCATAAATCAGGATCTTGGAAGCCGCCATTCCTACGCGCGGACGGTTGGCGAATACTTCCTTTAGCGCCGCGACCCAACCGGGTTCGGCTTCCGCATCGTTATTCAGCAACGCCACGAACTCGCCGCGCGCCGCCTGAATTCCCTGGTTATTCGCAGCGCAAAAGCCGCGATTTTCCGAGTTTTGGATCAAACGGACTCCAGGGAAATCGCGCGCAACCATTCCGGCGGAATCATCGGATGAACCATTATCGACAACGATGATCTCCAACTCGACCCGCTGTTGCCGTTCCAGGCTTTCTAGCGATTTGCGCAACATCTCCGCGCGGTTCCAGTTGACCACCACGGCTGACACCAGACCCGAGCTAACCTTAGCAATCACAGAGAGATGTGGGATTTCCCTGTAGTATTATAACGGTAAGGACCGGGGCCAAACGTTATGACTTCTATCGGCGAGACGTTGCGCCGCGAACGTTTGCGGCAAGGGCTTGATCTGCAGCAACTCTCCGAGAGCACCAAGATCGGCACCCGGATGCTGCAAGCGATGGAGTCCGATGATTTCACCAAGCTTCCCGGGGGCGTCTTCACCCGGAGCTTCATCAAGCAATATGCCGCGGCGTTAGGTATGGACCCGGCATCCCTGGAGCCGGAGCTCAAAGCGCTCCATGTCGCTGGGGACGAGGGCACGCGTTTCGATGTGCGTAGAGACGCCCAGCTTGGGAGCGCGCACCGCACTTTCTCCAGCCTGTCTGATCGCGGACCGGATTCAGATTCGCTGATGGCATCGGCGGTGTGGGTGCTTCTCACGCTGCTGGTTTGTGGCGGCGTGTATTACATCATGAACCGCGACACGAACGTGGCGCCCGCCAGGCAGCAGGCGGCCGCTTCGCCGGAGAATAAACCGGAAGCGAAGGCGCAGACAATCCAGCCGCCGTCGCAGCCACCGCCCCAGAGCCTGCGGTCGGGTCAGCCGGTCCAACCCACGCCACCGCTTTCCGCAGGGCCCGTGCAGGTGGTTCTCAGCGCCTCGGAACCCGCGTGGGTATCGGTCACTGCCGATGGCAAATCCGCGTATGTTGGCATTTTGCAAGCGAACGAAAAGAAAGAAATCAGTGCCTCGGAGAGGGTGAAAATAGTCGCCGGAAACGCGGGCGGACTTGAAATCTCACTGAACGGAAAAGCTCTCGATTCCCTCGGTCCGAAAGGCCAGGTCCGGGTTGTCGAACTGACCCCGGCAGGAGCTCAGGTTATTCCGCGGACGCCGCCGAACCCCTCGCCTTTACTCTGACGGAGTGCCGCCAGCCGTTCCCGCCGCTGCGCGATCAGAATTTCCCGCCTGCGGCGCTTTTTCACACTGACGTCGACTTTGCGCCAGAATTTCCAAAAATAGTCTAACGCCGATAGCAATGAAACCAAAACTACTCCGGCCATGGTCCAGTTGGCGGCTTTTGAAAGTGCGGGGTGCCGCATACTCAGCAGCAGAAAACAAATGCCGATGACCTGCAATACGGTCTTGGTCTTCCCAAGATCGCTTGCCTGAATTGTGTAACCTTCGGCCGCGGCAATGCTGCGCAGCCCCGTTACAGCGAACTCGCGGCCCACCAGCAGAATCACAAGCCAGCCGGGAACGGCGTGGACCTGTACCAGCGCGATTAATGCGGATGAGATTAAGAGCTTGTCAGCGATCGGATCGAGCAGCGTTCCTATTGTCGTGACCTGGCCGAGCCTTCGGGCAAGATATCCGTCGAGCAGGTCGGTAGCAGCGGCGCAAAGAAATATCGCAAGCGCCAGCCAGTCGTTGGTTACGATTACTCCGGCGATCCGGAAAGTGACGTTCTGCGCGACCAGCGCGGAGACCAAAAGCGGCACGAAAAAGATTCGCGCTATGGTCAAAAAATTGGGTAAATTCATCGGGATTGTCGCCCCCGATTTGTGGAAAAGGTCTTTTCGGAGGTAAAAATCTTTTCCTCCGCCTGCCCCTTTTCCCGTGAACTTACTTCATTGCCTAAAGTCAAGCCCTGCATGGATTTAAAGCTATTGCTGAGACTTGGTTCAAAGTCTCTCGGAAAGCCATTCCGAGCGGGGTTCAACGCTTGAGCGTCAATTTCTCCACAGCGTTTTCCACAGTTCATGTGGATTCCGGTGCAAGGTGCCGCTCCAGCCTGCGCCTGAGTGATTCCGACACATCCGCCTGGATCTCGCAAAAGTCTTCACCATACCGGATCTGGCGGATCCGGCCCCGCTCATGCAATAGGGCAATATCCTGAGCGTCGCGCATCGGCACCCGAAAATGCGCGCTGACTACTGTATCGAACGGCAACACCTCGTCGATAGTTTCCAAGAGACGATCAACCCCAAATCCGCTAAGCGCCCCGATCAAGACGGCACGAAACTCCAGTTTACCTCCCGCGTCGCCGAGAAGGCGGCGGCGCAGGATTTCCACGTCGGCCTCGCCCGGCGGCAGCAGGTCCGCTTTGTTCAGTACGAGCACCTGCGGAATCTCCGTTGCACCGATCTCGGACAGAACCTTTAGCACCTGAGCGGTCTGCGCACCGGCTTGCGCGGAGGAAACATCCACTACATGCAGGATGAGCGTCGCCTCCTTAACTTCCTCAAGCGTCGCGCGAAAAGCTTTCACCAGCGTCGTAGGGAGATTCCGGATGAAACCGACTGTATCGCTAAGCAGGGCGCGGCGCCGCGACGGCAGCATCAACCCGCGCACCGTGGGATCGAGGGTTGCGAACATGCGCGAATCGGCGGCTACGCCAGCGTTGCTGAGACGATTGAACAGCGTCGATTTGCCGGCGTTCGTGTAACCAACAAGCGCGAGCGTGGGCAAGGGAACGGATTGCCGCTGCGACCGGTGCAGAGATCTTCCAGCGCGCACGTTCTCCAAATCGCCTTCGATCTTTTTGATGCGCTTGGCGATCCGGCGGCGGTCCGTTTCAAGCTTGGTTTCACCCGGGCCGCGGGTTCCGATTCCGCCGCCGAGCCGGGAGAGCGACGTGCCCTGCCCGGTCAGCCTGGGCAGCAGGTAGCTCAACTGGGCGAGCTCGACCTGCATGCGGCCTTCGCGCGTCCTGGCGCGGCTAGCAAAGATATCGAGGATCAGTTGAGTTCGATCGATAACCTTGACCTGGAGTTGTTCCTCCAGATTGCGCTGCTGAGTGGGAGTTAGATCCTGATCGAAGATCACAACGCCGGCGGAAAGACCGGCGGCTAAATTCGCGAGTTCCCTCGCCTTCCCGGCTCCGATGAGAGTAGCTGCGTTGGGCTTCTCAAGCTGTTGCACGGCAACTTCGGCAACGGAAGCGCCCGCGGTCGACGCCAGTTCCCGCAGTTCCTCAAGCGATTCCTCCATGGACGAAGAAGGAATAGACGAGGTCCGGCCCTTACGCTCGAAACCGACCAGGATCGCCTTCTCGGGATGTGCCTGTTGCGCCGGCGCTGGTCTGCCCTCAGTTCTCGGAGTGACCGCCCTCGGCTCCATGAGCAGCAGGGGGCGCTGCCGCTATCGGATGGGCAGCACTGCCCGCGACGGCAGCCGATGCGTGCGGTGCGTTGGAATAGGAGTGCGACACCTTCATCGTGACCACGGTGGAGATGGCGTGCTTAAAGATCAATTGTTCCTGGTTGTTGGTTTCCATCACCAGGGAGTATTTATCGAAGCTCTTGATCCGGCCCGAAAGTTTGACGCCGCTCAATAGATAAATAGTGACAACGCCTTTGTCCTTGCGCGCGTTATTCAAAAAGCTATCTTGTATGTTCTGCGCTGGTTTGTCCATAGATTCCCTTCCGTCTTAAGCGAAAGAGGACGAGTCTCGACGCCTGAGTCTCAAAGTATGATACACCCAACGTTAGCAAAAACAGAGCTCAATCTTCCTCGTTCGGTCTGAACTCGCCCACTTGTTTACGTGCGGTAACCAGATCCTGGCAGGAAACGCAGTACTTAGCCCATGGCAGAGCTTCCAGTCGCTTACGTGAAATCGGCTCTCCGCATTCTTGGCAAACCCCGTATTGTTCGCTTTCGATCCGCCTCAGCGCATCTTCCACATCGCGCAGAAGCCGGACTTCCAGCTTGTTGCGGTTGAGAAAGATCCACTCGTCGTGGCTGCGCTGGCTGAGATCGCCTTCGTCGGAAGGGTGATCCGGACGCGCTACCACCTGCGCCGCGTTCTGGGCCGACATACTGGCGCGCAGTTCCTGCGACTTGGTGATCAGAGCGTGTGAATACCGTTCGGACACTGTGGAGCTTGTGCTTACCGCTTTCGTTTTTGCCATGAGACGGTTTACAAGGTTATGCTGTTTCCCGACAGGCAGTCAATACATAAAGCGACATAACGAAACCACATAACAAAATGACGAAGAAATTTGTACGTTATCGTGCCGAAGCAGACACATCTTTCGGGATTCTCGACGGAGAAACCATTCACCAAATCGAGGGTGGGCTGTTCGGCGCCCATGCGCCTACCGGCGAGAAGCACCGCCTTTCCGAGGTAAAGCTTCTGTACCCCTGCACGCCGGGTAAGATTCTCGCGGTCGGCTTGAACTACCGCAGTCACCTGGGCGAAAGGAAAGCTCCCGAGCACCCCGAAATGTTCTATAAACCTATCTCAGCGCTCCAGAACCCGGGCGACCCGATTGCCACGCCGCGCGAGTCGATCAACATGCATTTCGAGGGAGAGCTGGTGGTCGTCGTCGGCCAGGGGAATAGCGTCTTCGGAGTCACATGCGGCAACGATGTGAGTGAACGCGACTGGCAGAACGGGCCCAGCAAGGACCTGCAGTGGTGGCGCGCTAAAGGTTCCGATACGTTCGCCCCGCTCGGGCCCGCTGTGGTGACCGGCCTGGACCACGGCAACCTGATGCTCGAAACCAGACTGAACGGCAAGACGGTGCAGAAGCAATCCACGTCCGATTTGCTTTTCGATGCGGCCACTGTTATTAAGCGCATCAGCGCATGGGTCACGCTTGAGCCGGGGGATTTGATCTATACGGGAACACCGGGCTCCACGAGCAAGCTGAATCCGGGAGACGTGGTGGAAGTAGAGATCGAGGGGATCGGGGTGTTGAAGAATCCGGTGGTTTGAGTACCAAACCCTAGACTAGAACGGTGAAAGCCGATTCCGTGCGCGTTACGGGCCGGTAGAGCGTGTCCCGCTCCATCGGCTCGCGGCCGGCCTTGCGAATTAACTGCAGCAGTTCGCCACGCCGCATCTTCTGGCTCGTGGTTGCGCCGGCGTCATGATAGATCTTCTCTTCGACAACGGTGCCGTCGATATCGTCCGCCCCGAACCGCAGGGCGATCTGGGCGATCTTCGGCGTCATCATGATCCAGTACGCTTTGATATGCGGAATATTGTCCAGCATCAGTCGCGAGACGGCGATGTTCTTCAGATCCATGAAGCCGGTGGTCTTCGCAATATGTTCGAGGGCCGTGTTGTCCGGATGAAAAGCCAGTGGGATAAAGGTCACGAAGCCGCCGGTCTGGTCCTGCAACTCGCGCAGCCGGACCAGATGATCAACGCGGTCCTCATCGTTTTCGATGTGGCCGTAAAGCATGGTGCAGTTTGAATGCAGCCCAAGTTCGTGGGCCGTGCGGGCCGTCTCCAGCCATTCATCCCCGGTCAGTTTGTGGTCGCAAATTACGCGCCGGACGCGGTCGCTGAAGATCTCCGCGCCGCCGCCGGGCATGGAATCCATCCCTGCCTCGCGTAGCCGTTGCAGCGTTTCGCGAATGGAAAGTTTGGCGCGCTTGGCTAGATAGCCGATCTCGACCATCGTGAAGGCCTTCAGATGCACTTGCGGAAAGCGCTCTTTCAATCCGCGCAGCATCTCGCAGAACCAATCGAGCGAGAGTTCCGGGTGCAGCCCGCCCACGATGTGAAACTCGGTTACGGCTTCCGTCCATCCGATACCCGCGGTCTCCCAAACCTGTTCAAGCGACATGGTGTATGAGTTGGGATCTTTAGCGCGCTTGCCGAAAGCGCACAAGCGGCAGCTCGCCACGCATACGTCCGTGGGGTTGATGTGGCGATTGACGTTGAAGTATGTGCGATCGCCATGCAACCGTTCCCTCACCAGATTGGCGAGATAGCCGATGGCCAAAAGATCCGAGCTCTGGTACAGCGTAAGGCCATCGTCGAAGGACAAACGCTCTCCGGCTTCGACCTTGTCGCGGATGGACTGCAAGCGCGAATCTTCAATAACGGCTGGCATAGGAGCGGGAAAGCAAGATATCAGCGGCCCAAAAACAGAAGAATAGCACGCTAACCCAGCCATTCATGGTGAAGAAGGCCGCGTCCACGCGCGAGAGATCGGTCGCGCGGACAAGCGAATGTTCATAAATGAGCAGCGCCGCGACGGCGCCGATTCCGATCAGGCTGAGCGTTCCCAGTTGCAGCAGGACGCACAGCAGAATCAGACACCAGATCATCGCTACGTGCAGTAAGCGCGAGAGTATGAGCGCGCGACGGACACCCAGCAGACGCGGAATGCTGAACAGCCCTTCACCGACGTCGAACTCGAAATCCTGGCACGCGTAGATAATATCGAAGCCGGCGGTCCAGAACATGACGGCGCCCGTTAGAAACAAGATGCGCCAATCGAGCGATCCGCGAACCGCGATCCACGCGGCGGCCGGAGCAATGCCCAGGGCAAGACCCAGCACCAGGTGTGAAAACGAAGTAAACCGCTTGGTAAACGAATAGAAGAATACAATTGCGAGCGCGACAGGGGCAAGGAAGAAGCACAACGGATTCAACTCTCGCGCGGCAACGAGAAACACGCAACTGGAGACGGCAACGAACGCCCATCCGAAGCCGGTGGACACGAGCCTGGCCGGAATGTGGCGGTTACGGGTTCGCGGATTGCGCCTGTCGATATCGGCATCCACCAGCCGGTTAAATGCCATGGCCGCGGACCGAGCCGCGACCATCGCAACCACTATCCACAGGAGAATCCAGAGCCAACCCGGATTTCGAAAGCCGCTCTCGCGGAAAGCGAGCAGCGCGCCCGTGAGGGCGAACGGCAGGGCGAAAATCGAGTGCTCGAACTTGATCATCTCGAGCGTGAGCCGCAGCCGGTTCCACAACGCAGGCATTACCATCTATTTTGATGCGTCTCAACGTACTTTGGTTGTTCGTCTTCCTGACGGGATGTCGCGAAACGGGCGACCCCATCGCCGATATCGCCGCCCGATCGGTTACGCTTCCCGATGGAACGAAGATCCTGGCCGAGGTGAAGCTCGACGCCGCGGGGCAGGCAGTCGGCATGATGTACCGCGATTCGCTCGCGAAAAATCGCGGCATGCTCTTCTACAATGCCCAACCCGTACGCCAGCCCTACTGGATGCACAACTGCAAGATCCCGCTCGACATCATCTGGCTGGACGCGGCGAAGAAGGTTGTGGAGATTGCGGCGGATTCGCCACCCTGCCAGAAACCGGCGCAGGCGTGCCCTAATTATGGCGGCCACGAGTTATCGCAATATGTGCTGGAGCTGAATGGCGGGCAGGCGAAGCTGCACGGCGTAACAATCGGGCGCGTTTTGCCGTTCTGATATTCTGGCGCTGTGAATGAAGATCAGCTCCGGCAACTCCTTCAGCAGGTGCGCGACGGCGCGGTAGACGTAGATGCCGCTCTGAATCGCGTACGGCATCTGCCGTTTGAGGATCTCGGGTTCGCGAAGGTGGACCATCATCGCGCTTTGCGGCACGGCATGCCGGAGGTGGTGTTTGCGTTGGGTAAGACGACGGAGCAGGTCATTGCGATCGCGGAACGACTCCTGGCCCGGTCCCCGAATGTGCTGATCACTCGCGCGTCCGCTGAAATGGCGTCAGCCATCGCCGAACGCATCCCCGGCGGGGAATATTTTCCGCTTTCGGGTGCCATTCGCTACTGGCGCGAAAGGAAGCCGAACGGCAAAGGAAAAATCGCCGTCGTATGCGCGGGCACGAGCGATATTTTTGTCGCCGAAGAAGCGCAGGTGAC
>JAOAPQ010000533.1 GCA_025462965.1 Bryobacterales bacterium | reverse complement strand
TCACCTGGCCCAGCAAGAGGGAAGCCAGAGCATTCCCGCCGGCGCCCGTGGAAGAATTCGTGCCGGTTGTGGTGAAGGCGTAGGAGCCGGTCGGATTCGCCGGATTGACGATGTCCAGAGCCTCGCGACGGATATCGGCTCCGAACTTGATGGTGTGCCGTCCGCGAACCATCGAGAACGTATCCAGAAACTCCGTGACCGATGTCGTGAAGTTTGTGTTGGCGGCGGTGGTAGGCCCGACCTGCTGATAACCCGTGACGGTGAAGATGGGGAGCGTGGAGGGGAAAGCGCTTACCGGCGCACCAGGAATCGTAATACCGCCATTCTGGAGCGACGTCTGGTTCACGTCCCGGCGCGTGTATCCGAAGCGCGCCTGGTTCAGCATGGACGGCGAAAGGGTCCAGTCGTATTCCGACGCGATGCCGTCGCCGCGCGTTATCGCATGGCCGGTAACGCCGGAGGTGAGATTGCCGCTGCCGTCGGGAAGAAACGTCACGGGGTTATCGTTGTCGCGCAAATATGAGTAGCGTACAAACGCACGATGCTTGTCGTTGAAGATGTGGTCGACGCGGCCGTCAAACTGGTCCTGGTTGTCCGGCTCGACGCCAGTGCGCACATAGTTGTTTGCACCCGGGGTGTTCGGCAACGGGTAGTGCTGCAACACCTGCAGTGCGAGCGGATCGAACCGGCTTGCCGGGATCGTATTGTTGGCAAAGAGCATGCGGGGCGAGGTTACCGGATCGTAAATCGCAGCGGTGAACACGCCATTGCGTTGCGCAGCCGTGGGCACCACGCTTTGGCGGGTGATTCCTGTGCGCAGCCGAGTGCCTTGCCAATCCGCGAAGAAGAACGTCCTGTTTTTCCGGATTGGGCCGCCCACCGCAAATCCGTACTGATTCCGGCGAAATTCGGGCTTCGGGCCCGGCTGCGCAAAATAGTTGCGCGCATTTAAAGCTTCGTTGCGGAGGAACTCGAACAGCGTGCCGTGCAACTGGTTCCCGCCGGATTTCCCGATCACCATCACGGTTCCGCCGTTCGATCTCCCGTATTCCGGCGAGTAGGCATTGATGTTCAGCCTGAATTCCGCCACTGCGTCGATGACGGGATAGAAAGCCACCTGTCCCGGTTCGGGTTGCAGAACACTGATTCCGTCGTAGAGGTATTCGTTTGTGCGCGGCCGGCTTCCGTCGATACGCGGCAGCAGCGACCCGCCGCCCGGCAAAGCGACTCCCGGCGAGAGCGCGAGGAGTGGAATGAAATTGCGCCCATCGAGGGGCAGCGTTTCAATTTCCAGCTGGCTGACGTGATAGCTCAGCGCACCACTCACGGTTTCGAGCAACGACACTTCGGCGTTCACATTGACCGACTGCGAGGGTTGTCCCAATTCGAGCTTTACGTTGAGCCGAGTCTGGTCTCCGATTCGAAGCGTGATGCCCGTCTGCTTGTACGACCGGAAACCCGGATGCTCCACGGTCAGGGCGTATTGTCCGGCGCCGAGTCCAAGCAGGTGGTACTCGCCCTGTCCATCCGTTATGACTTCGAACCGCGCGCCAGTGGCCTGGTCTTCGCCAGTGACCTTTGCTTTCGCCACTGCGGACCCTGAGGGATCCTGTATCGCGCCGAACAGTTCCGCTTTCCCGGCTTGCCCGAAACAGGGGAGGGAGAAGGCCAGGAGTGCGCTGAGGGCGGAGACTGCGTGAAATGCGCGCATGTCTCGTAAGAATATCAATGTCATTCATACAAGACAAGGCGACGTCCGGATAGAATAGCCCATAGCGAATGCCCGAGATCGAGACCCATCTGGGAAAGCTTCGACAGAAGCGGGGCCTATCCGCTATCCGTCTGGCGGGAATAGTGGGCGTGAGCAGGCAGACCATTTACGCGATGGAAGCCGGCACCTATGTCCCGAATACGGCTGTCGCGCTGCGGCTGGCGCGGGCCCTTGAGACGAAGGTCGAGCAGTTGTTTACTCTGATCGACGATGATCCGGAGCCGGATCTGCGTTCGGAGGAAGCCGCTCTGCTGCCTGGCTCCGCGGCCCTTCAGGCCGGCCAGGCGGTTCAACTCTGCCAAGTGGATAAGCGCCTTGTCGCCTCGGCCCCCTCTCCGCAGCCTTGGTACTTTCCCGCAACAGATGCGGTGATCTCGGATAAACCGGTGCGCCATGGGAAGACTCCGGTACAGATTCTGCAATCGGAAGGCGACTTCACGAACCGGATCCTTCTCGCCGGATGCGATCCGGGCATTTCGGTGCTGGCCCGTCATGTCCAGCCGACCGGCATTGAACTGGTTCTTGCGCACAGGAACAGTTCCGAGTCGCTTGCGCTGCTGAAGGAAGGTTGCATTCATGTGGCGGGCACGCACCTGAGAGACGAAGCCAGCGGCGAATCCAATTTGCCCGAAATCGACCGCCTGTTCCGGAAGAACTCGGTTGCCGTGATCTCGTTTGCAGTCTGGGAAGAGGGCATCCTTACCGCGAGGGGAAATCCTAAGGGAGTCAGAGGAATTGAGGATTTTGCCAGAGAAGACATAAGCATCGTAAATAGAGAGAACGGGGCCGGCAGCCGGGCGTTGCTGGATTCGCAACTGAGGCTGCTGCGAATGGAAGGGCAGCGGGTGCGGGGTTACGATCATCTGGCGCCGGGCCATCTCCCTGCAGCCTGGCAAGTGCAGTCCGGCGCAGTGGATTGTTGCATTGCGACTCGGGCGGCCGCCCGGGTGTTCGGGCTTGGTTTCATACCGCTGGTGAGCGAGCGTTACGATCTGGTTATCCGGAAGCAGCACCTGGACCTGCCGGGCATGCAGAATTTGCTGGATACCCTCAACCGTTCGAGTTTTCGCCGGGAACTGGAGGGGCTCGGTGGTTATGACACGCGGGTTGCGGGTCAGCGCTTGCTCTGAGTCTTTGTCGGCAGCGAAGTCCACGCGGCCACGCGGCCTTCGGGTCCGGCAGCCCAGCCCTGGACGTTCTTTTTGCTTTTCGGGGCAAAGGCGACGGCGTTGAAGCCTTGTGAATCGACGCGGGTCCAGGTTTTTCCATAATCGCGCGAGATGTCGGAGCCGTTCGGTCCCACCGCGACCAGCAGCCGTTCGCCGTCATGGAATGCGATACCGGAACGGTAGCCGGCGGGGCGGGTTGCTGGTTGCGTCCAGGTGTAACCGCCGTCGGTAGTGATGGCGATATTCCGCGTGGATTCATCCGGCTTCGCGTAATCGCCGCCCACTGCGACGCCATAGCGGGAATTCAGAAAGAGCAGGGAGAAGATGCCGGCCGTTTTCGAGCCGTTGCGGATGGGCGTGGATGAGACGCGCCAGGAGGCGCCGCGATCCGTCGAATGGAACACGCGGGCCGCTCCCTGTCCGCCGGTGCCGAACCAGACTTCCGATTTGCCGAGGACTGCAAGACTGCTATTGCTGGCGGCAAACGCACCTTCGTCCGGCAATGCGGGCGGGGTGGCGCGTCGCTGCCAGGTATGGCCTCCATCTACCGTAGTGAAGATGACGAAGCGCCCGTCCACAGGATCGCCGAGGAGGATGCCATGTTGGGGATCCCAGAAGCGAATGGCGTCCCAGAAACCTTTGGGGTCGGGATTGGTGAACTGGAGGGTCCAGTTCCGGCCGCCATCGGCGGTGTGAAATATGCGCGATTTATCGCCTTCTCCGGAGCTCATGAGCCAGGCGGCGTTCGCATCCAGGGCTTCCAGTCCACGGAAATCGAGCGATTCAGCGTCCGGGACTACGCCGGATTGCCAGTGATGACCGCCATTCGTGGTGCGAAGCCAGGTACCCTTGGCGCCGCTGACCCACGCCGTGCCGCCCGGCAGCGCTTTCAGGCCGCGAAAGCCGACCGTGGCAGGCGTATGTTGCGGTACCCAGGCTGCCAGGAACACCAGGAGCAGGTTGGTGAGCACTATAAACGGATTCTATTGGACGCTGAACTCCGGCTGTGCTTCTTTCGAGAAGTAATCGAGGGTGAGTCTCAAGCCATCGTCCAGCAATACTTTGGGCGACCATCCCAGAAGGCGTCTCGCTTTGTTGATATCCGGCTGGCGTTGCTTCGGATCATCCTCGGGCAGCGGACAGAACTCGAGTTCGGAGGTGGCGCCGGTGAGTTTCTGGATGGCTTCGGCGAATTCGCGCACGGTCATTTCGCGAGGGTTGCCAAGATTGACGGGATAGCGCTCATCGGAGTGCATCAACCGGAATAAGCCGTCCACCAGATCGCTGACATAGCAGAAGCTGCGCGTCTGGGAGCCATCGCCGAAAATCGTCATCGGCAGGTTGCGAAGTGCCTGGTCGACGAAAGCGGGCACGATGCGCCCGTCGTTCAGCTTCATGCGCGGCCCGTACGTGTTGAAGATGCGCGCAATGTTGGTTCGCAGGCCGCACTTGCGGTGATACGCCATGGTGAGGGCTTCGGCGAAGCGTTTACTTTCGTCATAGCAGGAGCGCGGCCCGACGGGGTTCACATTGCCCCAGTAGGTTTCCACCTGCGGATGCTGGTGCGGGTCGCCGTACGATTCGGAGGTGGAGGTAAGCAGGAATGTGGCTCCGTGAGTAAGAGCCAACTCCAGCATGTTGCGGGTACCGATGGAACCGACATCCAGTGTTTCGATCGGAAACTCAAGGTAATCCTTGGGGCTGGCGGGCGATGCCATGTGGAGCACCGCATCGACATTGCCAGGGATATCGAAAGGCTTCGTCACGTCCTGGCGCACGAAGTGGAAGTCAGGGTTATCCTTCAGGTGCGCGATGTTGCGTTCGGAACCCGTCAGAAAGTTGTCCAGCCCCAGGACAGAATGACCTTCCTCGAGCAGTCGGTCACACATATGAGAGCCGATGAAACCAGCGGCCCCAGACACTACGATTCGCAAAGTATCTCCATGTATTGATCTCTAAATTGTATTAAACAGGCGCACGACTTAGCTCACCCAAAGTAAGCATGGCTCTCGTCGAGAGAGCCGACTTCACGACACAGCACAGAATGTAGAGTAGAAACATTATGCCACGCCGGCATCCGGGTCTCTGGTTTTTCGTTGTGGCGATAGGAATCAGCGGGTCAGGGCCGGGCGGGTAACCAACCCGCCGCGGATGGCATCCCGCCCTACAGTTTTGTACTGGCACGAATTTCGGCGGTCTGGGCCTCGTCTGGTAGGTTGATGTGATGGGTTACCCGTCTCCGACCGAATCGGTTGTTCTTTTGCTTTGGATGGTCGTGTCGGGCGGGCTCTTCTGGCGCCGGTTTGGTCCGGTGGTGCGGGTGATCCGCGAGGCGCGGCGGGAACCCGGTTTCACGCTACATCCCATAGGACCCCGGATTGGGACGTTCATCTGGGAAGTCATGCTGCAAGCCAAGGTCATCAAGGACCGTCCCCTGCCCGGTCTCGCTCACGCCTTCGTATTCTGGGGGTTTTTGGCGTTCGCGCCGGTGACGCTGAACCATCTTGCCGAGGGCTTCGGTTTCAGCGTGATTCCCCGCGAAACGCTGATGGGTCAGGCTTACTTCGCCTTCGTGGGCCTGTTCGCGGTGTTGGTCGCGGTCTCTATCGCCGGGCTTTTCGTGCGGCGCTTTTTCGTGCGGCCGATCTGGCTGGGCAAGGTTTCGCGGGAATCGGGCGTGATCGCCGGGCTGATCTTCCTGTTGATGATCACCTACCTAGCGGAGTTTCTTTTGGCCGACGGATCGCCGGCGGCCAAAGTGAACTGGTGGATCCATACGCTTGCCCTGCTGGTGTTCCTGCCTCTGATTCCGCACACCAAGCATCTGCACCTGATTCTGAGCCCGGCCGCGATCTTTGCGAAGCGGCCCGGTTTCAGCGAAATACCGCCGCTTACTGGCGACGAAGATCTCGGGCTGGTTTCGGGAAAGGACGTTACGGATATCGACGCGCTGCAGGCCTTCTCCTGCGTGGAGTGTGGGCGCTGCACAGAGCAGTGCCCGGCTTTCAACACAGGCAAAGTGCTGAATCCGAAAAAGGTGATCCTGGGAGTGCGGGATTACCTGCGGATTCCCGGCGTCGCGTCCGAACTGCCGATGGTCGGCACATACATTTCGGAGGAAGCCCTCTTTCAATGCACGACATGCGGGGGCTGCGAGGAGGTGTGCCCGGTGGGCATCCAGCATCTGCCGTTCATGATCGGGCTGCGGCGCGGACGAGTGAACACCGGCTTGTGGAAAGACTCGCATGGCACCAAGCTGTTCCTGAATATGGAGCGCAACGGGAATTCGCTCGGCTTTCCGGCCGGTGAGCGGCAGAAGTTCATCGAAAAAAACGACATGCCGATCTATGACGGCTCGCAGGAATACTGCCTGTGGCTGGGATGCATGGGGGCGTACGATCCGCAAGGGCGTGAGATCGTGCTGGCGCTGGTGAAGGTGCTGCGGCATCTCGGGATAACGTTCGGCGTGTTGAAGCGCGAGAAATGTAATGGCGACCCGGCGAGACGGCTGGGCAACGATCTGCTGTTTCAACAACTCGCGGAGGGCAATATCGAGCAACTGCAAGCGGCGAAGGTGACGAAGCTGCTCTCGATCTGCCCGCATTGCGTGCGCACGATCGGGACTGACTGGCGCGAGGCAGGCGCGGTTTTCGAGATTGAGCACCACACAGAATTGCTGGCGCGGTTCGCAGACCGGTTGCCCCAAACGATCGGCCCGAAGGAGAAGGTGGTTTACCACGACCCCTGCTACCTGGGCCGCTACCGCAACGTCTATGATGAACCTCGCGACGTGCTGAAGCTGTCGAAAGAGGTGCTGGAACCCGGCCGCACGCGTGAGAAATCGTTCTGTTGCGGCGCGGGCGGCGGAATGATGTTCCTGGGCGAAGAGAAGGGCGAGCGCGTAAATGTGAACCGGGCGCGCGAACTGGCTGAAAGCGGCGCGGACACGATCGCGGCGGCGTGTCCGTTCTGCCAGACCATGTTCCGCGATGCGCTGAGCCAAGTGACGGATCGTCCGATTCAGTTACTGGACGTGGTCCAGATCACCGCCGCCGGGCTGGGTTCATAGAGGGGCTCGCTTCATTCTCGTGAAATCGAACCGCCCGAGATACATCGGCTGCGATACAGGGGGTTTGGTGGTGGTTGTATCGACGGGGTACGGGGTCGCGGACAGCGTGGGAAATCCCCAGATGTCGCCATTTCTGAGGTCAATGACTACCTTCCCCTCGACCTGGGTCAGGCCGTCCGGCTTGCGAAGAAGCGCGGTCCCCGGCTCGATGTAAAAGGGCTGCGGTACGTCGGACTGTGCGCCCACCGGGATTGGATTTGCAATCGGGCGCAGAGCCACCAATCCGAGAAGGATGGCGATGACCGTGAGCACGGCCTTGGTGTAAAAATCTGGTTGCATATGATCACCGAACTCCTTCCAGTTCGGGTACCGCCGCGTTCAGATTCTTCATCACCGAGGCCGCGATCTCGAACGAGCGGAGGCGGTCGGACTGGTGGTACAGGTCGGAGGTGAAGATAACTTCGTCGGCTCGGGTCGTCTCCAATAGGGATACGAGCTTTCGCTGCACCGTTTCAGGACCGCCAATAATCGCGATGCCGAGCTTTCTGAGCACAAGCGCCCGCTCCGGAGGATTCCACCGGCCTTCCATTGTTTCGACCGGCGGCACAGTATAGATATCTTCGCCGCGGATGAGCGCCAGGAACCGTTGGTATGGCGTCGTGGCAAGCCGCTGCGCACGGTCGTCGGTTTCGGCCGCGATGACCGGGACGCCGATCATGGCGTAGGGTCGGTCCAGGTCCGCGGAGGGCCGGAAGTTCTGGCGATACAGGTGCAGCGCCTCTTCCAGCAATTCCGGTGCGAAATGGCTCGCAAAGGCGAAGCGCAGACCAAAGAGGGCGGCAAGCTGCGCGCTGTAGGTGCTCGAACCCAGGAGCCACACCGGCACATTGGTACCCTGCCCGGGAATAGCGCGCACCTGCTGTCCCGGCTTGGCAGGGGCAAGGTAATCGAGAAGCTCCCGCAGCTGGCGGGGAAAGTCGTCCGCACCACCACTAAACTCACGGCGGAGCGCGCGGGCGGTCAAAGTGTCGCCGCCGGGCGCGCGTCCCACTCCGAGGTCGATCCGGCCTGGATAGAGCGTTTCCTGGGTTCCAAATTGCTCGGCGATTACCAGCGCCGAGTGATTCGGGAGCATAATGCCGCCGGAACCAACTCGGATGGTGGACGTGTGATCCGCGACATAGCCGATCAG
>JAOAPQ010000563.1 GCA_025462965.1 Bryobacterales bacterium | reverse complement strand
CGCGGCATGCGGTAACCCGGCTGACGGCTGGATTGCGCGTCCAGTTCCTGCGGCGCCGATTTCGCCGGCGCGCGCTTGCCTACGTGGCATACATTCACGCGTCCGGAAGTCGGCGATTCGTTCGGCTCGTCTTCTTTCGCGTCGTCCCCATAGATGGATGCCGGTGTATTGCCGAAGCAGTTCTTCAATGACAGCGTGACCCCGCATGTTTCATGGTTCTTCAGCTTGGCCATGCTGACGAAAACGTCGGTGTCTTCGAAGGCGTGGTTCAGATCGAATGCGGGAAAGATATAACCGCCGCCCGGGACTTTCAATCGCGAGTACCGCTTGCCCTTGCCCAGATTGTTGGTGTTCTCGAACTCCACATTAGACGCCGCATTCGCCAGCGAGCGCACGTTCCAACCCGCGTCGAGCATGTATTCTTCCAGCGGGCCGCTCAGCGCCCAGCCGCTTTCGACGAAGCGGATGCGCTTCGCCCCGGCCTGACCCATCAGGTGAGCCGTCGCGGCGACCAACTTCGGATTCGTGTAGTGCGTCATGCCGAGCGGCTTGCCCTGGAATCGTAATCCCGGGCTGCCGGTGAGATTGAGCTTCACCGTAACGGTCTTGTTGCGGACGATGCGCGGGAGGCCGCCGATCTGGTCGAACATCGTATTCAGCGTCGCTACCAGGTCGCTGTCATACGAAGGGCACTTGGCAATGGCGACCGGGAGGGCGGGAGCGAGCGTCGCGGCTTGCAACGTTCGGGAGATAGGCAGGGCGGCGGCGCCGAGCACTAGCAGATCTCGTCGGGTCATGATCCAGTGTAATCCGATTATTCCAGCCGCACGGTGGCCGTCACTCCCACCGCATCGATGTCGACCCCGGTTCCTTCGTCGTTCTTATAGACTTCCAGATCCTTCTCTTTGCCATCGGGCGTGATCAGTTTGGCGTGATGCCATTCGCCCAGAACATGAACTGTGACGTTCTCCACGGGATATTCCGAGTAATTAACGAGCTGGACGTACACTTCTTTTCCGTCCTGACTCACGAGCATGTTTGAAAGCATGGAGGACACATTGAACAGCCGCACGCCCAGATTCTTGCGCCCGATCATGGCCTGCATGTCGTGCCACATGTCGTCGATGCGTTTGAGTTGCGCGTCATCGAGCGTGATGCGGTTCTTGTCGGTCGGCGCTGCATCTTTCCATTGCGGCGGACCGGTGAGCACTGTTCCGCCAGCGCGCGTGAATTGGGTCAGGACGGCTTTCTGCTCCGCATCGAGCGCGTCTTTATCCACGTTGACCGCCATGGTCTTGCCGCGGAGCGCATCCTGGCTCAGCCTCTGTGGAGGCACGGCCTGCACGGGTGTGTGCTTCACGGCGATCATGTCGAGGATGCCGCCGGAGAGCAGTCCGCCATCGCTCGCCGGCTGCACGATGGCCAATTGGCCTCCCGGCTGAAGGTTGCGCCACCCGCGATGCGTTTCGAAATACTGCAATATTTCCGTAATGCGCTTCCAATCGCGCACCGCTGGCGCGTCCTGCCGAAAGAGCCGATCCGAAAAATCTTTGTCGAGCGCAACCACCCAACGGGCGCCCACCATGCCGGCATCGCCGATCATCTGCATGTAACGTTCGGGCGTGACGATCGTATGCTCCGGCGGCAGGTTCCCCAGCCATACGGCGTTATTGCCCCAGGCGCGGACGGCCCGAAGGAACCCGGTATTCGTATCGATCCATGCCGCACCCGATGGCGCGGCTTTGGCCTTGCCGTTGTCCGTAATCTGAACGCCAGCCCAAACGCCCTGATATGTACCGATGACCGGATCGGAGCCGCCAAGTTTCATCTGGTTACGCGCGGTAAGTTCGATCACCGGCGCTCCGGCGACCGCGCCACGCACGCCGGAAGCGGTGCCTTCGGGGAAATCCCCTTCGAGGACGATGCCGGCCATCTTCGCGCCGGTAGCCGCGCGAGCGGAAGCGACGGTGTCACCGCCCGGCCGCAACACAGCCAGGGGTGCGATTCCCTGGGCCGCGGCCCGCTGCGCGAAGCCGGAGAGAGCAGGCACGTTTGCCGGTTGCCATTCGATCAGGAGACAGTTGATGGGGGTCTTGTCGAGAAGCGAGAGCGTCTTCGTATCGGTGGAACTCCAGCGCACGGGGACCCAATCGGCGGGATTCGCGGCTAGAGCGGGAAAGGCGAGGCAGAGAAACGCAACTGCTCGTGACATATGTTATGAGTTTACTTTCAATCGTAACTCCCCTCCACGAACCATCTGCTCGTCCGCAAATCCTCATGGATGCGGTACAGCGCGCCATCGCTCAACGCCACGTCCCATTCTTCCTGGTCCCACGGCTCGCGCATCCACCAATCGCCCGACGATCGCCAGGGGCCCGCGCAGGCCACAACTTTGCTCTGTATCTGCATGCTCGTCACGTGCGCCGGCCGGTTCTCTCTCAGTAGAACCTGCGCGTATTTCCGCGGCCGGTACCGCCTTAGTACCAGTGGTTCTTCGTCTTTACTCAATTCTGCCCCAGGCCCGGCCATTGCCGCGAACCGATTCATGCGGAAACTGTCCGGCCTGTGCGTATCCAGCAGTTCCGGCGTCCCCACATTGCCCGCGCCCAGCAAATTCGAAAGCCGCGCCAGCGTGATCTCCAGCTTTTCCGGCTCGGGCGAAAGCGGCAAGAACAGCCCGTGCTGCTGCGTGCGCGGCGGCACATGCCCCAGCGCGAGCCGGATCTTCAGAATCGGCGCGCCCGGCGGCCGCGCGCTCAACTCCAGTTGCAACAACTTCAGAAATGCCATGGGGTCGCGCATCGGCACAGGCAGGCTCAGTTTGCACGTATGCGCCAGCGCATTCTCCAGCGTCAGCGCCAGCCGGACCTCGTTCGCAGCCAGCGCCCGCGAAGCCAGCCGCGCGCTCAAGTCATTCAGCAGCCGCGAAAGCAGAAACGAAAGCGGCTCGAGCAACTCCACCGGATAATCCAAGTCCATCTCTTCCTCGAACAACAGCGGATCCGCAATCGCATGAAGCTGCCGGCCGGCCTCCCCCCGCGCCAACCGTTGCAGATGAGTCCCTTCCTCCCCCAGGCGCGCCGCCACGCCCAGCGGAGGCAGCGCGGCAAGCTGCCCGAAGGTGCGGATGCCCCACGCATCCAGCACCTCCGCCGTCTCCGCCTGCCCAGGCAGCAGGTTGAGCGGCAGCGGCGCAAGCACGCGCGCTTCTTCCCCGAGTTCGATCACCGTAACGCCCGGAATGCCCC
>JAOAPQ010000523.1 GCA_025462965.1 Bryobacterales bacterium | reverse complement strand
TCGTCGATTTTATCGGCGTACAGCAAGTCCTGCGCCAGAGCATGTTTGATCCGGTTGCTGTTGTTGTCGCCCACCAGCGGCAGCAGCTTCTTCCAGGTCTCAGCCGCATTCGCATAGTCGCTGCTCTGCTCGTAGAAACCGGCCAGCGCTCCCAGTGTCCGCGGATTCGGATCTTTTTCGCTCGCCCGGCGCAGCATTTCGATCGCGCCCTTCGTGTCCCCCACGTCGGAGTACACCATCGCGAGCCCCGTCAACACCTCATCGTTATCCGGCTCGTTAGCCAGCACCGCCTTGTATGCCTTCTCCGATTCGACGGAATTATGCGACAGCCGGTACAGCTTCGCCAAAACCAGTTCGCTGTCCTGATCCTTCGGGTCCTTCGCGACAATAATCTTGTATTGCTCGATCGATTTCGCGAGCATTTTCTCATCGATCTTGTTTTGCTGCGCATCGCCGATCAGCCGCGTATAAATGCGCCCAAGCACCCGCCGGGCATCCAGATTGTCCGGATTCCGCCGCAGCAGGTCCTCGGCTTCCGTCACAGCCCGATTCAATTGACCCGACTGGATGTACAAATCCGTAAGCTCTTCGGAAAGAAACGTCGCCGAAGGATCGGCCTTTAGCGCCTCTTTGTAGAAATCGATGGCTTTGTTCAGATACTCGCCCCGATTGCCATAAGCCCCGGCCAGCTCCGCGTAGAGATGACCCATCGAGAAGCTATAATAAGCCCCGCTTTTGTCCGAAGGAGCGGCTTTGGTCTCCGCGGGTTTGGGTTCGGTTTGGGCGGACGCCGTCGTAACCATGAGCGCGGCAGCCACCACGGCCGGGAATATCGATGAATAGAGTGAGGTGTGGACCGAACGAGTCATGAGTGTGACTTTCTTTCTCTGCCCAGGAGACAATTGGAGCAGGATGGCTTCTCTCTAATATTGTATAACGCGTCGTCGAATCCGGAAAACGTTAGGCCTCTCGTCGCGGTAGTAGGTCCCACCGGCGCCGGGAAAAGCGAGCTCGGGATTCGCATTGCTGAAGCGTTAGACGGAGAGATCGTCAATTGCGATTCATTGCAGATTTACAAAGATTTCAATGTCGGGACAGCCAAGCTCCCCGCGTGTGATCGGCATGGCATCCCCCATCACCTGATAGACGTCGCGGAGCCGGATGAAGTTTTCACCGCCGGTGATTATGCACGGCGCGCGCGCCAGGCCGTGAACGAAATCGCGCAGCGCGGCCGCATCCCGGTCGTGGTCGGTGGCACCGGATTTTACCTGCGTGCTCTTCTCGACGGCCTGCCGCCGCTCCCCGCGCGCGACGAAAACTTGCGCCGAGCACTGGCTGGGCGGGAGCGCCTGCGCGCGGGCTCGCTCCACCGGATCCTGCGCCGCCTCGATCCCGAAGCCGCCCGAAATATCCACGCCGGTGACATCCCCAAGACCACGCGCGCCCTCGAAATCCGCCTGCTGACCGGCCAGCCGCGGACCGCGCAACTGCCGCCGGAGCCCTTGGCCGGCTTTCAAGTGCGGAAACTCGGCCTCTTTCCGCCGCGCGCCGAGCTCTATGCCCGGCTCGACCGCCGCACCGAATCGATGTTCACCAATGGTTTACTCGCCGAGGTGGAACAGTTGCTCGCGCGCGGCGTACCGGCCAATGCAAAACCCTTCGAATCGCTCGGATACCGGCAGGCCCTGGCAGTGCTCGATAAACAGATGACGCTCGCCCAGGCCGTCGCCGATACACAGCAGGCCACTCGCCGTTACGCAAAACGCCAGGTCACCTGGTTCCGTCATGAACCCGGCGTTCATGCTATCCAGGCATTCGGATCGGAGGTCGATCCCCGCCATTGGCTAGAATTGAACTAGTGCACCGCCTCCTTCCGGTCTTTTTTCTGACCGCCTCTTTCCTTTCCGCGGCCGACACCATCGCCGTGCTGCCCCTTTTCAATCACTCGAGCGCCGCTAATCTCGATTGGATCGGCGAAAGCGCCGCTGAAACAATCCGCGAATCGCTGAGTTCCGAGGGCGACCTGGTCCTCAAGCGCGAAGACCGCGTAGAGGTATTCCGCCGCCTTTCCATCCGCCCCAACGCCCTGCTGACGAAAGCTTCGGTGTTGAAGGTCGGTGAGGAGCTGGATGCCGGCCAAGTCATCTTCGGCGAGTTCGAAGTGCGTTCCGGCCCCAATAAAGAACGCACCATCCGCCTCACCGCCCGAATGATCGATCTCAAGAGGATGCGCGAAGGCCCTGAATTCCAACAGACCGGGCCGCTCGAAGACCTGAGTCTCCTGGAAACCAGGCTGGCCTGGAGCTTCGTCCACGTCCTTGCGCCGAAATCCTCCGTTACCGAGCAGGAGTTCCTTCGCGTTCGGCCCCCGGTCCGCATCGATGCAGTGGAGCTCTATATGCGCGGGCTGATGTCCGCTTCGCTGGATCAGAAGCAGCGGCTCCTCACGCAAGCCGCCACGCTCGACGAGCGTTTCTCCCAACCGGCTTTTCAGTTAGGGCGCATCTATTGGGAAAAGAAGGATTACAAACAGGCTCTGCACTGGCTGGAACGCGTCACTCGTGCCGATTCCCACTACCTGGAAGGCCTCTATATCATAGGCCTCTGCCATTACAACCAGGGCGACTACTTCGAGGCGATCAAACAGTTCAAGGCTGTAGCCGCCGAAATGCCCCTGAACGAAGTCTTCAACGATCTGGGCGCCGCGCAATCGCGCAAGAATCTGCTGGATGCCGAGGACAATTTCAAAAAAGCGCTCCAGGGCGACGAAGCCGATCCCGATTACTGGTTCAACATGGGTTATTGGCAATGGAAAAACGGTGTGTTCTATGCCGCCGCCGACAAGTTCCGCGCCGTGCTCGACCGTTCCCCGGGCGATACCGAAGCGACCTCGTTCCTGGGCCGCTGTCTTCGCAAGGAAGGTCCGCGTACGGGTGACACCAGAACGGAAGGACGCGAACGTTTGAAGGTCACTTTCGAAGAAACGGCCTTCCGCCAACTCCAGGCGGAAATGAAAAAGAACTAGGGTCTCTTATGCCCTGGACCGCGTGATCTTGACCTTGCCCGTAATATCTTCACTCTCCACGGCGCCGGTCATGTCGCCTTCCATGATGTCGCCCGTAATCGTGAGCGAAAACTTGCACGGACCTGTGGTCTCTTCACTCGCCGCTTCGAAGTAGATCTTGTTCCCCTCGATACGGACATTCCGGATAGGCACCGCATCGGCCTCGCGTGCGCGCCCGATCTTGCCCGAAACGGTTGACTCCTGCTGGTCGAATTGAATCTCCACCGGCGTGGTGATCACCGTTCCGCTCGATTGGTCCCTAACCGCGATAGTGCCGGACCACTTCCCGGAAATATCCGCCGCGAACGCCGTGTTCAGCAGGAGGAAAAACAGCCCGTAGAGTACCCGAGAATGTTTCATGCAGGTGCGTCCTCCAAACTGCTTTCAGTATAATACTCGCGTCTCTCATGAATCGAATTTTTCTGTTTGCTCTGATGACCGCCGCGGTATGGGCCCAAGCCCCGAATGCCGCTCCGAAATCCGCTCCGAAGACCGCGCCTAAGGCAGCCCCGAAGGCTGCTGCCCCCGCTCCCCCGCCCATCCCGCTCCCGGCTGAACCCGGCCTGTACGCGGTCTTCAACACCTCCATGGGCCGCATCGTCGTGAAGCTCTACGAAAAAGAATCGCCCATCACGGTAGGCAATTTCACGGGCCTCGCGCGCGGAATTAAGCAATACCGCGACGAAAAGACCGGCGCAATCGTCAAAGGCAAGCCCTTCTATAACGGGCTGACTTTTCATCGCGTCATCCCCGGCTTCATGATCCAGGGCGGCGACCCAACCGGAACCGGTATGGGCGGAGGCGGCGTTCCCACCATTCCCGACGAGTTCGATCCATCTTTAAAGTTCGATCAAACCGGCCGACTCGCGATGGCGAACACCGGCGCGCCTCATACCGGCGGATGCCAGTTCTTCATCACGGACGGCACGCCCGAACACTTAAACGGCAAGCACACTATCTTCGGCCAGGTAGTGGAAGGCCAGGAAGTAGTGACCGCTATCGCCAACGTACCGCGCGATTCAAACGACAAACCCAACACCCCGGTAGTGATGAGGACCGTCCTGATCCGCCGCGTAGGCCCCCCGCCCGTCACCGCGCCAAAAACCACCAAAACCTCAACCCCACCGCCCAGGAAATAGCTCAACCCCACCGCCCCGAAATAGCTCAACCCCACCAAATAATTGCACGTGAGACAGGCCATGGTTTTTGGTGGCCTGTCTCCCCGCCCCTACCCGAACGGCTGCTCCAGCGAACCACTCTGAGCCGTCAGCAACTCCGCCCCGCTCTCCGTAACATGCATATCGTCTTCCAGCCGGACCCCGAACTCACCCGGAATATAGATCCCCGGCTCATCGCTGAAAACCATCCCCGATTGCAGCAACAGCGGATTATCCTTCACCAGGTACGGCCACTCATGCCCATCCATGCCAAGCCCATGCCCCACCCTGTGCGTAAAATACTTATACCCCGGCCCATACCCCGCCTCGCTGATCACCTTCCGCGCAGCCGCATCCACGCTTCCGCACGCCACGCCCGGCCGAGCCTGCGCAAGCGCCGCGCTCTGCGCCTCGTGAACAATATCGAAGACCTTCTTCATCTTGTCCGACGGCTTCCCAAGAACGAACGTCCGGCTGATATCCGACTGATATCCCTCCACTCGGCACCCATCGTCAATCAGGATCACGGTGCCTTCACGAATCACCTGCGGCTGGATGGATCCATGCGGCAGCGCCGTATATTCGCCCACCTGCACGCTGGCGAAACCCGGGAAACCGAGTTGGTCGTATGCCGCTGCAATCAGATCCGCGACCGTCCGCTGAGTCATGCCTTCCTTCAAGGATTTCCACGCCGCTTCGTATGCCTGCAGCGTGATGCTGGAAGCGTGGCGCAGA
>JAOAPQ010000480.1 GCA_025462965.1 Bryobacterales bacterium | reverse complement strand
TACACTAACATGTTTCCGCGTCACCGCCAAGGCAACTGGGCTAAACAGTACCCCCGGCCGGGTCAGCGTGTTGTTATTGGTGGCCTAAAATCGGATGCGGCTGATATGGCTCTTCCAAGGCTTTCATTTCCTCGTCCGTAAGCTTCAGGTCGAGCGCCGCCACCGCATCCTCAAGGTGATGCATCTTGCTCGCGCCCACAATCGGCGCCGTAACTCCGGGCTTCTGCAGTACCCATGCCAGCGCCACCTGCGCGTTCGACACCCCTCGCTTTTTCGCAATTTCCGTAACGCGCTCCACCACCGCGAAATCCGAGGGTTGGTAGTACAGCTTCTGCGCGTAATCGTCCGTCTTCGCGCGAAGCGTCTCGCCGAAATTCTCCTTCGTGCGATTCCCGGCCAGAAAGCCGCGCGCCAGCGGGCTCCACGGGAGAAGTCCAACCTTCTCCTCGAGACACAACGGGATCATCTCCCGCTCTTCTTCCCGATAGATGAGATTGTAATGATTCTGCATGCTGACGAAACGCGACATGCCCATCGCGTCCTGCAGATACAGCATCTTCGCGAACTGCCAGGCGAACATCGATGACGCGCCGATGTAAAGGGCCTTGCCCTGCTTCACCACATCGTTAAGCGCTTCGACGGTCTCCTCAAAGGGCGTCTCGTAATCGAAGCGGTGGATCTGGTAAAGATCGACGTAATCGGTGCCGAGACGGGTCAGGCTGTCGTCGATTGCGTGAAGAATGTGTTTACGTGAAAGACCGCGTTGGTTGGGGTCGTCGCCCATCGGATTAAAAACCTTGGTCGCGATGACGACCTTGTCGCGCGACGGACCGAATTCCTTGATCGCGCGGCCCGTCACCTCTTCGCTCGCGCCATCCGAGTACACGTCCGCCGTGTCGTAAAAGTTGATTCCCAGCTCGAAGGCGCGCCGGAAGAAGGGTTTGGCTTCCTCTTCCTCGAGCACCCATTCGCGCCAGCGCTTCGAGCCGTATGTCATGGTGCCGAAGCAGATCCGTGAAACTTTCAGTCCTGTATTGCCGAGACGCGCGTATTGCATTATTTCGTTTCGCCTTCCTTTAGGTTGCTGCCTTCCTTAACATCATCGCCAATGAGCCGCATGGACCACTCAATTGCCGCCATGTACATTTTCTGCACGCGCGGGTCGTCCCACGCCTCGTCGAAATGCCCGAACGTGGAATAGAAGACACGCCCCTTGCCGTACATCTTTGCCCACGCCACCGGGAAGTCTTTGTCGGTGCGGTGGATATTGGACTTAGTGAAGTCCAGCTTGCTCGCATCCAGGCGCGCGAGCACGTGCACCTTATCGCGCGAGAAATTCTTATGCTGGTAGATTTCGTCGTGAATGGTAAATCGCGTCGGAAACGGCTTCATCGCGGGGAAGTTCGGGTCTTCCACAATGACTGGCGCGTCGAAGACTCCCCACGGGTGGTTATCGAAATAACCGCCGACCATCTCGCCGAACTCGGGCCACGTGAAGTACGCGTCGTCGCCTGTGTGGGCCCCCACGAATCCTTTGCCGTCGGTCTTGATAAATGAGAGGAAATCGGCTTTCTGTTGCGCGCTCAAATCGCCCTCGCCTGTGCCGAAATAAAAAATGGCGTCGAAATAATCCAGGTTCCTGGCGTTCACGTTCTTGCGGTCGCCGACGGAGATGGGCTGCTTCGTCAAAAGCTGGGAATCGGTGCGGATGTAGGTATCGAACATGGCGGACTCGCGCCCCAGGCGTTCAATCGTGGCGAGGGCGTGCGAGACGGAATCGTGCTGGAACCCGCCGCGCACGTCGCCGATGGCAAGCAGTTTCATCTTCTTCTTGGGCTGCGAGGAAAGGGGCACGCAGACGAGAAGACCGAGCACCAGCAGCAGCCGGGAGTAATTCATAAGCATTCATAGTACCCCCGGGTCATACTATAAATGCGATGTCCCGGCCGGTCGCGTTAACCGCGCTCCTCCTGCTTTCGATCGGCGCGCTGGCGCAGCGGCTTGGCTTCCAGGGACACGATGAAGGCCCGCGTCCGGTGTTTCCCTCTACAGGTGAATTCCATTTTGTCCGCCTGGAATACACCGACCTTCCGCAATTTCACCGCCGCTGGGGATTCGCGTCTCGCGGCGCGAACGGAGAGGGCTGGTGGGTAGTCGATTGGCCGGATGCCGAAGACCACTTCAGCCTCGGTGTACAGCGCCTCACGCGCATCGAAACCGCCGAACCGTTGCACTTCCGCCTGCAGGACAAACGCTTGTTTGACAACCCATGGGTCTACGCCACCCAGGCCGGCTGGTGGGGTTTGACTCAGGCGGAAACGGCACAACTCCGCGAGTATCTGCTGCGCGGCGGCTTCCTGGTGGTCGACGATTTTTGGGGTCCGCAGCAGTGGGAAATCTTTCGTCAAACCATGGATCGCGTTCTGCCCAACCAGCCAATCACGGATATCGCGGAATCCGACTCGGTCATGCACGTCCTTTACGACATTCAGGACAAGGACCGCTCGTTCATCCCGGGCACCCGCCATCTGCGCCGCGGTTCCGACGGCACGGTCGTGGTGCAGCAGCCCGAAGGCACCACTCCCGCCTGGCGCGCCATGTACGACGGCCGCAACCGGATGGTCGTCGCGGTCAACTTCAACACGGACGTTGGTGACGCCTGGGAGTATGCCGATTCACCCGAGTACCCTGAGCACATGACGACACTCGCATACCGGTACGGCGTGAACTATATCATCTACGCTATGACTCATTAGGCTGGCCTCATTGCGCCCCAGGCTTACTACGGTGTAACGTTGCTGGTGTGCGGTTCACCCCTTTGCCTGTCCTGCTGCTTGTTTTGGCGCAAACGGCCCGCCCGGCGGCGAACCCGCCTGACGAGTTCGCTCGCTCGGTGCGTCCGGTCCTCGCTCAGAACTGCGTGCCTTGCCATGGCTCCACGAGCGCCAAAGGTCCGGTAAACTTCCTCAGCGCCGAATCCGCGAAGGACGTCGAGAGCCGTCGCGGACTCTTCCGCAACGTGGCCGCCCAACTGCGCAACCGCACCATGCCGCCGGTCGCTTCGAAGCTGAGCGAGCAGGACCGCCTGATGGTCGCCACCTGGATCGACCAGGATCTGCGCCGCACAGCGTGCGCGGGCCAGGATTTCGCCGGCACGGTCACCACCCGCCGGCTCAATCGCCGCGACTACCGCCACACCATACGCGACATGCTCGGCGTCGACCTTGATGTGAGCGAACTGTTTCCGGAAGATGGTACCGGCGGCGAAGGCTTCGATACGGATGGCGAGACACTCTATCTCGCCCCCCTGCTTATGGAGCGTTATTTGCAAGCGGCGCAGCAGGTTCTGGACCACGTCATCATCACTCCAGGATTTAGCAAGAGCTTTAACGGCGCGGAAATGCAGCCGGCCACTCCCGAAAGCAAAACCTCCGTCGTGGATGCGACCCGCCGCCTGGTGCCGCTGGGTGAGGAAGTAACCGGCGCGGTTTCCGTTTACTCGGAGGGATCCTATGGATTCACCGTCTCGATCGAGCACCCTAGGGAGGCGGCGATACCCGTCACTCTCAAGGTCGATGGCCAAGGTGCCGGCACGGTCACGTTCCCGCGTTACGAAGGTCCCGGATCCACCACTCTCGCGCGCAACGTGCGCCTCACTCGCGGGGCTCACACCATCGCCGTCGTCGCGGACCATGCTCCCATTACGATCATCCATGTGGAACTGGCGGAGAAGCAGGCGGACCCGCCCGCGGAAAAAAAGGCGCTCCATTATCAACTCTTCGGCATGGAACCCGGGCAGACGCCGCTCGAGCCCCGAAAGGCTGCGCAACGTCTGCTGGCCCGCGTGGTGCGCCAGGCGTACCGCCGCCCGGTGCAGCCGGCCGAGATCGATCTCTATCTCAAACTTTACGATCGCGCGGCCGAACGCGGAGATCCTTACGAAGAGCGCGTTAAACTGGCCCTCAGAGCCGTTCTGGTTTCGCCGAAGTTCCTGTTCCGCATCGAAGAAGCCAACGCCAAGCCCGGCATCCATCCCCTCCGCGATCACGAAATTGCGACACGGCTATCTTATTTCCTCTGGTCGACCATGCCTGATGCCGAACTCTCGCGCCTGGCCGATGAGGGCCGCCTCCAGGATCCAAAGGTGCTGGCCGCGCAGGTGGATCGCATGTTAGACGATCCGCGCTCGCGCGTTTTCGCCGACACCTTTATCGGGCAATGGCTCGGCACGAAGGACGTTGGCTTCCGTGTGGTTCCGGCTTTGAACGATCTGCAGGATTTTTACACGCCCGCCGTCGCGGCCGATCTCCGCCAGGAGCCGGTCCTGATGTTCCATTACATGTTCACCGAGAATCGGCCGCTGCTCGATCTTCTCGACGCGAACTACAGCTTCCTCTCTGAGCGTCTGGTGAAGTTCTATCAACTCGAAGGTCGGGTCAAGAACTTCAGTGGTGATTTCCAGCGCATCGAGTGGCCGGATAACCGCCGCGGCGGTGTGTTCGGGATGGGCGCCGTTCTTGCCATGACCTCGCATCCGAAGGAAACCAGCCCGGTGCTGCGCGGCGCATGGGTGCTCGAGAACATCCTCGGAGCGACGGTGCCGCCTCCACCGCCCGATGTGCCGCCGCTCGAAGCTTCTGCCGCCAAAGGCGAAAAGATTACGGTGCGTCAGAAACTGGAGCGCCATCGTGCCAATCCTTCGTGCGCCACGTGCCATAACCTAATCGATCCCATCGGCTTCGGGCTGGAGAATTTCGATTGGATGGGACGTTGGCGCGATAAAGATAACGGGAATCCGGTGGACGCCTCGGCGGTCATGCCTTCGGGCGAGAAGTTGAACGGCCCGGTGGAACTCCGCCGCGTCATGCTGAATCGCAAAGACGAATTTCTGCGGACTGTGACCGGCAAAGTGCTCGGGTATGCGGTCGGCCGTAGTCTGCAGGATGGCGATCAGTGTACCGCGCAGCGCATCATGCAAGCGCTGGAGAAGGATCACTACGGCGCGAGGACGCTGGTACGCGAAGTAGTGCTGAGTATCCCGTTCCGCAACGCCCAGGCGGCTGCCGGCCCGGTGCAACCGATCGTCACCACACTGAAAAAGCGTCAGCCTATGGAGAAAGAATGAAACGCCGTCAATTCCTCGCGGGCGCCATCGCGCTCTCCGGATCACCGCTCCTTGCAGTCAAACGCCAGCCCGGGACCAGGGTGAAGCTCGGCTTAAACGCATACTCGTTCGATAAGCCCCTGCGCGCCGGGTCTATGACGCTGATCGATGTTGTGCATTTCTGCGCGGAGCACCGCGTCGATGCCGTCGATGTCACCGGCTATTATTTCCCCGGCTACCCGAAAGTTCCGAGCGATGAGTACATCTACGAGCTGAAGAAGACGGCGTTTCTGAATGGCGTGACCATCAGCGGCACGGGCGTTCGTAACGACTTCGCCGTCTCCGACGCCGCCGCGCGCCAGAGCGACGTCCGCATGGTGAAGGAATGGATCGAAGTCGCAAGCAAGCTCGGCGCTCCCGTAATCCGCGTCTTTTCCGGCAGGCAGATGCCGGAAGGTCATACCTTCAACCAGGTTCTCGAATGGATGATTCCGGAGTTTCAGGAGTGCGCCGCTTATGGGGAGCGGCACGGCGTCATCGTGGGCCTGCAGCAGCACAATGATTTCCTGAAGACGGCGGACGAAACCATCCGCGTGGTCAAGGCGGTGAACTCGGAGTGGTTCGGGGACATCCTCGATATCGGGAGTCTTCGTACGAACGAGGTTTACGGGGAGATCGAAAAGCTGATGCCATATGCCGTTTCGTGGCAGTTGAAGGAGTTGGTCGGGATCGGCGGGAAGGACGTGCCGACTGATCTGCGTCGGGTTCGGGGCATTATCGATAAGGTTGGCTACCGCGGCTTCTTGCCGATCGAGACGTTGGGGGCGGGGGATCCGGGGGCGAAGGTGGCGAAGTTTTTGGAGCAGGTGCGGGAGGCCTTCAGTCTCTAGGCTGTGGCCTTCGCTTCACGATTTGCGGTACACAATCAAATCCGCAAGTTCCCGGAGCCGCCGCGCCCGCTCGCCAAAGGCATCCACCGCTTCGTGCGCACGCGCGCATTCTGTCCGCGCCATTTCACGCGACTTCTCGAGCCCGTACACGGCCGGGAAGGTGATCTTCTGCTGATGAGCGTCCTTGCCCGCGGTCTTGCCTAGCGCTTCCGACGATTCCTCGACGTCCAGAATATCGTCGACAATCTGGAACGCCAGGCCGACGTGCTCGCCGTAACAGGCCAGCCGCGCAATCTGCTCTTCGTCCGCGCCTGCGTAAATGGCGCCCATGCGGACGCTGGCGCAAAGCAGCGCGCCCGTTTTCGCGCGATGGATCGCCTCGAGCAGCGCTGCGGTCGGATCCTGGCCTTCGCCCTCGATATCGTGGACCTGGCCCCCGATCATGCCGCCGACCGTTCCCGCGGCTCGCGCCAGTTCGGAAATCATCCTCGTCTTGCGCTCCGCCGGGATGGCCGGCAGATCGGCCAGCACCTGGAACGCGAGCGTGAGCAGCGCATCGCCCGCCAGGATCGCCATCGCGTCGCCGAATACCTTGTGACACGTCAGCTTGCCGCGGCGGTATTCGTCGTTATCGAGCGCGGGCAGGTCGTCATGTATCAGCGAGTACGTATGGATGAACTCGAGCGAACAGGCCGCAGTGATGGCGCCCTCGGTGTCATCCGACACGCACCGCGCGGCCTCCAGGCACAGGATCGGCCGGATGCGCTTACCGCCAGCCATGAGCGAATAGCGCATTGCCCGGTGAATTGTCTCGGGAGGTGTGGATTCCGGCGGGGCCAGACGCTGCAACTCGGCGTCGATCAACTGCGTTTGCGCGGTAAGGTAATCGGAAAGATTCATTTCTCGGGGCGGAACGGCTCAGGCTGGAGCTTACCTTCTTTGCGGATCAGCATCTCCAACCGCGTTTCTGCGTCCAGCAACTGCTTCCGGCACGTCTCGCTGAGCGCCATGCCCTTTTCGAAAAGTTCGAGCGACCGTTCGAGCGGCAGATCGCCGGATTCGAGCTCGCGAACCACCTTCTCAAGTTCGTCGAGTCCGGTCTCGAAATTGGCTACAGGCTGGGCATCAGGGGCCATAGCTCCATTCTAATCGATTTTATTTAGGCGAACATATGGCGAAAACGACGCAAACCCTATACAATGAAACCTTATGGACGAGAAGGAACGCGCGAGAGCCCTCGAAGCCACTCTGGGCCAGATTGAAAAGCAGTTCGGAAAAGGCTCGATCCTCCGCCTGGGCTCCAAGGAATCGGTCATTCCGATCGCCGTGATTTCCACCGGTTCCATCGGTCTGGACGCGGCGCTCGGCACCGGCGGCTTCCCCCGCGGCCGCATTTGCGAGATCTTCGGGCCGGAATCGTCGGGTAAAACAACCATCGCCCTGCACGTCGTCGCCGAAGCGCAGAAAAGGGGCGGCATGGCGGCGTTTATCGACGTCGAGCACGCGCTCGACCCCATCTACGCTCGTAAACTTGGCGTGGATGTCGATAACCTGCTCGTCTCGCAGCCCGATTACGGCGAGCAAGCGCTCGAAATCACGAGTGCGCTCATCGCCTCCGGTTCGATCGATGTGCTCGTGGTCGATTCCGTCGCCGCGCTGGTGCCGAAGGCAGAACTCGATGGTGAGATGGGCGATAGCCACATGGGCCTGCAGGCGCGCCTGATGTCTCAGGCGCTGCGCAAACTCACGGGCATGGTTTCGAAATCGAAGACCTGCCTGATCTTTATCAACCAGATCCGGGAGAAGATCGGCGTCATGTTCGGCAACCCGGAAACCACCACCGGCGGACGCGCGCTGAAGTTTTACGCCTCCATCCGTGTCGACATCCGGCGAATTGCCGCGATCAAAGATGGCGACGCCGTGGTCGGCAACCGTACCAAGGTCAAGATCGTCAAGAACAAACTGGCGTCTCCCTTCCGTGAGGCTGAGTTCGATATCGTGTATGGCGAGGGAATTTCGAAGGAAGGCGATCTGCTCGATCTCGGCGTGGCGCAGAATATCATCGAGAAGAGCGGATCGTGGTTCAGTTACAAGGGCGATCGCATCGGCCAGGGCAGGGAAAATGCCCGGCAGTTCCTGAAGGACAATCCGGATATCCGGCAGAACATCGATACGGAACTGCGCCAGGCGCTGGGCCTGACCCGGCCGGAGCCGGTGAATGGCGGTCCTGTCGAGGTGCCGCCACCGCCCCGCGCCGTCCCGGTATCGCGAGGCAGATAAATGACCATGAAGAGGCTCCTGGGCCTTGTCGCCCTGGCTTGCGCGGTCTCTCCCGCGCAGGAGTTGCCGATACTTGGCATTAATCACGCCGCTTTCCAGGTAACCGATCTCAAAGCGGCGGATGCGTTCTACCACGGCGTGCTGGGACTGGATGCCGCGTTTCAGGAACCGAAGCCGGATGGGACGCCCGGGCTGGTTTTTTACAAAGTCAACGATGACCAGTACCTCGAAGTGTCCGGCAGCCTTCCGGCAGGTCAGGACCGGCGGATGTCGCATGTCGCTTTCCAGACGAACGATCTGGTCAAGCTTCACGCGGTGCTCGAGGCGAAAGGCTTGAAGCCCACGCCGATCAAGTTCGGCAAAGACAAGAACCGCAACTTCGGACTGCGCGACCCGGAAGATAACCGGCTCGAGTTCACGCAGTACATGCCGGGTTCGCTACACAGCGAGGCCATCGGCAAGTCGCTCAGTCCGAATAGGATCTCCACTCACATGATGCACGCCGGCATCTACGTCACGAACGTGGACGCCGCGCTGAAGTTCTATCGCGACCAGTTGGGATTCCAGGAAACGTGGCGCGGTGGACGCAAGGAAGGAGAACTGCGTTGGATCAATCTGCGAACCCCGGGAACGCGCGGCGATTACATCGAGCTCATGATCTCCGCTCCGAACGCAACGCGGGATGAATTGGGCTCGATGCAGCACGTTTGCCTCGAAGTGCCGGATATCAGGGCCGCGCAAAAGATTCTCGCGCAAAACGGCGCCAATGATCCCAAAAACGAGCCGAAGGTCGGGCGCAACGGCAAGTGGCAAATGAACTTATTCGATCCGGTTGGCAGCCGCGTCGAAGTGATGGAACCGCGCACCGCCAAGTGAGAATGCTAAACTGAAGTTTCCCCGGCGGCGTAGCTCAGGTGGTTAGAGCGACGGTCTCATAATCCGTAGGTCCGCAGTTCGAGTCTGCGCGCCGCCACCACTTTCTCAGCGATTCAGTTCCGCTTGAATCGCTTCCAATTCCTTCCCGGCTTCCGACCATTTTCCCTGGCCCTGCAGTTCGCGATAACGCTTCATGTGAGCGCGGATGCTATCAAGGACCGCGGGTGTAGCGCCCTGCGGTGGCTTTATTTCGCTTACCGTGACGCCCGCGGGGGCCGGCTGCGTATCCGATTGGCCGGTCGCGCCTGCGCTCAAAAGAGCAAGCGCCTGCTCGTAGGTATCGGAATAGATCAGCCGGTTATTCAGCGCGAGCACGACTTTCTTCAGTTGAGGCATGCGTGCCTCCGAGGCTTGCAGGTAGATCGGCTCCACATACAGGAAGGTGTTTTCCACCGGGAGGATCAGCATTTGCCCGCGCAGCACTGTGGACCCCTGCTGGTTCCACAGGGTCAGATCTTTGGAAATATTCTGATCCTGATTGATACTGGCCGCGATCTGCATCGGCCCGGGCGTCAATTCCTGTTTGGAAAGCTCGAGCACATCGAGTTCTCCGAGACTGGGTCCGTCGCAGCGCGCGAGCATCACGCCGATGAGATTCTGCTTCGTGCGCGGAGTAAAGCTGGTCATCAAAAGAAATTCCGCCTTGTCCTGACCCGGAAGGGAGGCCACCACGTAGGTAGGCGTCACCGGTTGCGGAGTTCCGCTCTGCCCCGCGACGTATTGCGCCAAATCCCAAAGATCCTCCTTGTTGTAGAAGGCTTGCGGATTGACCATGTGATACGTGCGGTAGATTTCCGATTGC
>JAOAPQ010000471.1 GCA_025462965.1 Bryobacterales bacterium | reverse complement strand
TCTTGCATTGCAGCGTGAGGTCGCGCGGCAGGTTATCATGCTGGTCCCAACCGCGTTTGTAAAGCTGCACGAAGCGAACGCCGCGCTCGGCAAGCCGCCGTGCGAGCAGGCATGTGGACGCATAGCTGCCGGGCTTGTGGACATCCGGCCCATACATATCGAGGATGTGCTGCGGTTCCTTCGATAAATCCATCAGCTCGGGCACCGAAGTCTGCATCCGATACGCCATTTCATACTGGGCAATGCGCGTCTCGATCTCGGGATCGCCGTAAACCTGGGCGTTATCGTGATTCAGCTTCGCCATGCTGTCGAGCATGTTGCGGCGTGTGCCCTTATCGATTCCGGGCGGGTCGGAAAGGTAGAGGACCGGATCGCCGGTGGACCGGAATTTCACGCCCTGGTGGTTCGAGGGAAGAAAGCCGCTGCTCCACAACCGGGAGAACAAGGGCTGATCGATATTCAATCCGCTGGCCTGCGAAATGAGCACCACGAAGGCCGGGAGGTTCTGGTTCTCGCTGCCAAGCCCGTAGCTGACCCACGAACCCATGCTCGGGCGGCCGGGCTGCTGGCTGCCGGTTTGGATGAAGGTGATGGCGGGATCGTGATTAATGGCATCGGTGTTCACGGTCTTGATGATCGTGATATCGTCGGCGATCTTCGCCATGTGCGGGACGAGCTCGCTAAACCATGCTCCGGATTCGCCGGCCTGGCTGAACTTGAAGATCGACCGCGCCACCGGAAGCGAGCTTTGTCCTGAGGTCATGCCGGTGATGCGCTGGCCGTTGCGGATGGACGCAGGCAGTTCGGAGCCTTGCATCTTCTCCAGCTTCGGCTTGTAATCGAACAGATCGATCTGCGAAGGCGCGCCAGACTGATGGAGGTAAATGACGCGCTTGGCCGTGGCCGGGAAGTGCGGAAGACCGGTGAGCGTTTCCGCGTCGAGGAGAGAAGCCAGGGCCGCTCCGCCGATCCCGGCCGCGCCTCTTGCGAAGAACTGGCGTCGAGTGAGTGCGAGTGGATCCATTGGGCTATTCCTTGGAAATCGTTTCGTCCAGGTTCAGAATCGTACTCGCGACGGTGGTCCACGCCGCGAGTTCGCTCGGGTCGAGCTTGGGATCGTATTTCGATTCGCCCACGGCGAGAAGCTTCCGCGCGGCCTCGCGGTCGCGGCGGTACTGAGCGAGTTCTTTCTCTTCCAGGTCGCGAAGGACCTGCACTTCTTCCAGCCGCGGAACGCGCGCGGTGGCGAGCCGGAACCCTAAGCGGATGCGCTTCCCAGGATCCGCGCCACCTTCGGCTATCATGCGTTGCGCCAGCCAGCGAGCCGATTCCACGTAGGTCGGATCGTTCATGAGCACGAGGGCCTGCAAGGGCGTGTTGGTCAGCAGGCGGCGCGCGGTGCACTTCTCGCGATCGGGCGCGTCGAAGGTGATGAGCGCGGGCGGGCCGCTGGTGCGCTTCCAGAAACTGTACATGCTGCGACGGTAAAGATCGTCGCCGTGGCTGGGCGTGTAACTCTGAGCGCTGTACACGTCGCCGAACGCCGTATCCTCCCAAAGGCCGACGGGTTGATAGGGGAACACGCTGGGGCCGCCGACGCGCTCCTTCAGGATTCCGCTGATGGCGAGTGCGTTATCGCGAACGGTTTCCGCCGGCAGACGGAAGCGCGGGCCGCGCGCGAGCAGCCGGTTGTCGGGGTCTTTCTCAATCAGCTCCGGAGTCGCCTTGGAAGACTGGCGGTAAGCGGCGGAAGTGACGATCAACTTCTGCATCGCCTTGACATCCCAGCCTGTGCGGACGAATTCGGTCGCGAGCCAATCGAGCAATTCGGGATGTGAGGGCGGGTCGCCCTGGGAGCCGAAATCTTCCGTGGTCTTTACGATTCCGGCGCCGAAGTACATCTGCCAGTAGCGGTTCACAGCTACACGCGCGGTGAGGGGATGTGCGGGATCGACCAGCCACCGGGCAAGCGTGAGACGGTTCGCTGGAGCGTCCTTCGGCAACGGCGGGAGAACAGCTGGCACGCCCGGCGTGACTTTCTCGGTCTGGTTGCGGTAGTCGCCGCGACCCAGCACGAAGCTGTCGCGCGGTTTGGACATGTCGGCCATGACCATGGAAGTCGGGATGGTGTCATCGAGAAGCTGCTTCTCGGCCTTCAAGGTCTGCAAATCGAGCCAACTCCGGCGGTATGGTTCCGGCGCTACGTACGTGAGGTAGAAATCGCGCAGGAGAGCAGCCTGGTCTTTGCCGCGGCGTTTCGCCGGAATCAGGAGTGTGGCGCGCGCGGGTTCGCGCACCGCGAGTTCTTCCACCTCGTCCGGGTTCAATTCGCGCGAGTAAATCCGCAGATCGTCCATGGAGCCCTTGTACGGTTTGGCGAGTTCCTTATTGCCGATCTGTAAGCTGCCTGGAGTGCGGATGGAACCGGACAGATGATCGTGGACGACGTCGACTTCTTCGAGCTTCCCATTGATGTAGAGCTTCAGACCCGACGCTTTGGCTGAACCATCGTAGTTCAGCGCGACGTGGTACCAGGGCTTTGGCTGGCCCGGATCTTTGGACGAGGTCGGAAGCCGGCGGCGAGTCGAGATCTCGATCAGATCGTCAGGCTGCTTGTGGATCAACTTGAAACTCAGTTTCGCGCCGCGCCGGAGATCGCCGATTGGAATGGCTTCATCGAAACTAAGTTCATATCCCCGGCGATCCTTCGAAGACTCGGCTTTCTGAAGAACGGTCATGGGATCGCGATCGTTTTCGCGCAGCCAGACGGCGATGGAGAACGGGGTCTTACTGTCGAAATCGCCGGCCTGTCCCAAGTCCAGTTGCGTCTGACCGTCGAACTCGGCGTTCTTGTTGACGGCTCCGGCGCTATACGTGACGTCACCGGCTACGAGGCGGCCGCTATGATAGTTCCCGGAAGAATCGGATACGCTTCCATCCAGTTCGTAGTGGGCGAGCAGGCCATCGCGGGGTGAGCTGGTTTTCACCACTTTGGGCTCGCCGGTTTCCCAGGCAGCCTCGAGGGCGGCCACGTGCTTTTCGTCCAGAACCTTTTGCTTTTCTTCGAGAGCCGCGTTCACTGCCGCGAGCCGCGCGGCCTGCCGGTCCGAAGGGAGCTGGATCATGGGCTCCGCATTGCCCTTCCTCCCGTCAAGGCCCTTCTCCGGAATGGTGTTGAAGAACGCGAAGAACCTGTAGAACTCTTTCTGCTTGATGGGATCGTACTTGTGATCGTGGCAGCGGGCGCAACCCATTGTGGTACCCATCCACACGTTGGAAGTGGCTTCCACGCGATCGATGACGTATTCCACTTGGTATTCCTCGGGGATCGCTCCTCCTTCGAAATTAATCATGTGGTTGCGGTTAAAACCTGTTGCGAGCTTCTGCTCCGTGGTGGCGTTCGGCAGCAGATCGCCCGCCAGCTGCTCGATGGTGAACTGGTCGTACGGCTTGTTGCGGTTGAACGCATCGATCACCCAGTCGCGCCAGTGCCACATCTCGCGGTGGCTATCGATATGGTAGCCGTGGGTATCAGCGTAGCGGGCCAGATCGAGCCACTGCATGGCCATGCGTTCGCCATAACGCGGCGAAGCGAGAAGCCGGTCCACGCGCGTGTCATAGGCATTCGGGGACTTATCGGCGAGGAAGGAATCGAGTTCCGCAGGCGTCGGCGGAAGCCCGGTGAGATCGAGCGTGACACGACGCAGCAGGGTGGCCTTGTCGGCCTCGGGCGCGGGTTTCAGGTTCTCCTGTTCCAACCGGGCGAGGATGAAGTTATCGACCGGGTTGCGGACCCACTTTTTTGCGGTGACAACGGGCGGCGGAAGGCGCCTGGGTGCGACGTAAGACCAGTGAAGTTCCCATTTCGCGCCCTGGTCGATCCATTGCTTTATGAGTTCGATCTGCTTCTCGTTGAGGGTGGTGGTCGCGCCCGGGGGCGGCATTCGCTGGGCCTTACTCGTAGCGCTGATTCGCTGGTATAGCTTGCTCTTTCCGGAATCGCCGGGAACGAGTGTGCGGAACGCGCCGCCGTCCTTGGTATCGAACCGGAGGTTGGCCATACGGCGCTGCTCATCCGGGCCATGGCACGTGTAGCAGTTATCGGAGAGGATGGGGCGGATGTCGCGATCGAAATCGACCGAGGCACACGCCGGAAACGCAACGCAGACGAGGAGAAAGAGTTTCACGAAGGCACCACAAAAAAGTCTGTGGTGCCTATATTATCACTCCCGCGCTAAGGGTTCAGTGTGAAATTGACCACAATGTTCGTCGCGACCTCGACCGGCTCGCCGTTCAACAGCGTTGATTGGTAAACCCATTGGCTTACGGCTTCCACGGCGGCCTTCGCGAGGTCGGGATCGACCTGGCTGTTCAGAACGCGCAGCGTGCTGAGGGTTCCGTCCTTGCCGATCAATGCCTGCAACATCACGCTACCCTGGATTCGAGCCTGTTTGGCGGCGGCGGGATAGATGGGCGGGAACTTTCGCAGTAGCTTGGCGGCCTGGACGTTGCCGCCTACGCGGATGGGCGCGGGTCCCGAGTCGCCCGTCACCTCGATGCGTTCATTTACGGCACCTAAGAGTAGGGACACATCCTGCGAGAAGTCCTGCGCGGCGCCGAGCACGACGGTTCCCGTGTACGGTGCGAAGCCGGGTTGCAGCACCGTCATTTGGTAGTCGGCCGCCGGGAGGCCTGCAAACGAATACTTTCCTGCGGAGTCGGACGTGGTCATGTCCTTCGTCTGCGTCTTCGGGTTGGTCATGATGACGGTCGCGTTCGAGATCGCCGTGTTCCTGGGATCGAGAACGGTTCCGGTGAATCTCCCCGCGCGATCTTGCGCGGGAGACTTAAGGGCGGCCAGCGGGAGCAGCAAGGCGACGGCGGCAAACGTGGTGAACAGGGCGGCACGCCGCGATGTGCGGCGCCGGTTGATGGACGGATTCAGCATGGCGATAAATCTCCTTTCGAGATTGGAAGTTCGGGCCATGGCCAGCGCGGTGGACCAGACCCGATCGGCGTTCTTAAGAGTCCGCGCGAGATCTAACAGTTGACTGGCGTAGTCGCTCGGGCGCACGCCGGAATTCAATACTGCATCATCCGCAGCGCGCTCGCTCTCCTGCCGCAAGCGGTCGGCTGCGATCCACGCGAGCGGATGGAACCAGTAAACGGCGCGGGCGAACTCGGCCACAATCTGAACTGGCCAGTCAGCCCGGGCGACGTGGGAAAGTTCATGCGCGAGAACAAGGTCACGCCTTTCGTCGTCCCAGGTATGAGCATCGGACGGCAGGAGGATTGCCGGCCGGAGGAATCCCCAGGTTAGGGGCATGCTTTGCGGCTGCCGGGACTCAAGGAGGCGCACGGCTCGCGTGATTCCGAGTTGGCGCGAGGTATTGAGAACGGCCCACATCCAGCGGTCTTCGAGTATCGGCTTGGCGCGAGAGGAGAGCCAGGCCAGCGCGACCAAACCGCGGATGAAACGAAGCAGCATGATGGCGCAGCCGGCGATCCATATGAAAAGGACAACGTCGGCGGGCGCTATGGGCGCCGGGACCGCGTTCACCGCCATCGGCGGCGGCGCGTGATCGATTGGCGCGCGAGCCAGCGAGCCGGTGACCTGAGCGAAGGCGCGCCCCACTGCGGTCGGCCGCCACCCCGGAAGCGCGGCGCCAAGGAGAGGAAGGATGAGAGACGCGGCGAGAGCCAGCGTCCAGACGCGATGCCGCAGATCCGCGGATTGCGAGCGGAATACCCGCGCGGCGACCCAGGCGGCGGCGAGCAGGGCCGTCACTTTGAAAAGTAGTAATGCTACGGGCATTATTGTTCTCCCTTCCGTGCCTTCTCGATCAGTTGGGCAACGTTGTTGAGTTCTTCGCTGGAGACTTTCGAGACCTCGCCGCCGAGTAGAGCGGCCACTACCTTTTCGGGCGAGCCTTCGAAGAACGTGTCCACCAGATGCCTGAGCGCGGAGACTCGCGCGGCGTCGCGCGGAATAGTGGGTGCGTAGACATAGCGCGGACCGAGTTCCTCGTGAACGATGTGCCCTTTTTCTTCCAGGACGCGAAGCTGCGCGCGGACAGTTGAATAATTGGGCTCACCGGGAAGCTGTTCCTGAACTTCGGACGCGGTGGCACGTTGGAGCCGGTAAAGAACGTCCATGATCTGGCGTTCCCTTCGCGATAGCTGCATGCTAGATTTTTAGCATAGTGCTAGAAAAATAGCAAGCTTTATTTAGGATTACGGGATTCAGGCTGCGGCAGCTTGCATGGTCTTGTTCAGGCAACAGTGTTTGTGTTTGCGTCCGCTGGCGCAGGGGCATGGCTCGTTGCGACCGATCTTCGGGGTTGCGCGACGAATGGTCGCGACGGGTTGAGCGGAGACGGATTGTGCAGAATTGTGCACATTGTGCGAATTTTCCGCGGCTGCACAATCTTCAACGGACGGCCCGGGATCGAACAGTGTAGCCAGATTGCGATTAAAGGCAGCGTTCTCGAGAGCGGGCTCCTGCGGCGGCAGGGTGGTGCATTCTTTCAGGATCGCAAGGGCGGCCTTGAGGCGAATGCCAGCCGGAGTCTTGGGGTCGGCCAGGATCTCCCGGATCGTGGTGATGGCCACAGCGGCGTTTTCTTCGGCAAGATCGCGCCAGTGGAGCACGCGGTCGTATTGGGCGATTGCGAGAGCTTGTTGGAACGACGGGACAGTGCGGCGCCAGTGTCCGATAGTATTGCGGTGGACGCCGGCGGCTTCGGCGGCAGCCGCTGCCGTGCTGCCCGTGGACAGCAATAGAAGAACATGTTCCTGCGTGGGCGTTAATGGTTGCATGGTTGGCTGTTTTCAATCTATAAGCCGGCCACGGGCCTTTCCGGCCTGGTTTGGCGTAAGTGATTGAAAATGCGATGGTGATAAACGGGTTTTCGGGGTTAACGGCAAAAATCAGCCCGCAACATTCGTGCGGTGGCCGGTGAGGACCAACTCCGGGTCATGTACCGAAAGCAGCATCTCTTGCATTGACCCGGTGAAACGAATCCGGACCGCGCGCGCACCGGCCGGGTGGAAGGCGCGGTCACCCAAATAGACCAAGCCCCTCCCGGTGGTGCCGACGCGCGTGAAGGTAAGCTTGCCGCCAGCAGCCGCAATCTCGATCCGATCGGCGGGCCCGGGGCCGAAGGTGTAAATGCCCGCCAGCGAGAGCGCCTCTTCGACCGTCAGCGGCGCGGCAGGTGGCGCGCCCGCGTTGCCGAGCGATTCAAGGTAGCGCAGGACGGGCTCGGCAGCCGCTCCGCCTACCTTGGCGTGGGCGAGCAGAGCGATACTGTGCGGACCCGGAATCCGCTGCACGCCGGGCTGGGCCGCGATCTGAGCCTTTACG
>JAOAPQ010000457.1 GCA_025462965.1 Bryobacterales bacterium | reverse complement strand
GACGATTCCAATATCGTCCTGCCCACTTTGACCGAGGCTGGTTACGTCTGGCCATCCCCGGTGGGAAGCGGCACACTGGTGAATCCCAACTACGGCGAGATCAGATCCATGCAATGGGAAGGCAACTCCTTCTATCACGCCCTGCAACTCAATCTGACGCAGAGAATGGCCCACGGCTTCCAGCTTCGTGGTTCGTATACGTGGGGCAAGAGCATCGATACCGGTTCCTCGACCATCGTGGGCGACGAATTCCTCACCAGCATGTCCAGCCTCCATGCGTTCGATCTGCGGCTGGGCCGGGGTCTATCGGATTTCAATGTTGCCCAGACTTTAGTGATCGCCGGCACCTGGCAGGTTCCGGGTCCCCGCTCGCTATCCGGGCCGCTTGCCTGGACCGCCAAGGGCTGGGAAATGAGCTCGCTTCTGAAGGTCAACACCGGTGTTCCCTTTACCGCCACGTTCGGAACCGACGGCGATCCGCTCGGCCTCAACAGCAGCGATCCCTGGGCTTATCCCAACCGGCTCACCGGACCCGGCTGCAGTTCGCTGGTTAACCCGGGAGACCCCAGCCACTACATAAAGACGGAGTGTTTCTCGCTCCCCACTGCGCCATCGCAGGCGTTCTACTCGAAGCACTGCGACGCGAGTTTCGCCTATCCGACGTGCATCAACCTGCGAGGCAATGCCGGACGTAATATACTGACCGGACCCGGCCTCGCCAATCTCGATTTCTCTTTGGTCAAGAACAACCGAATTGCCGAATTGTTCAACCTGCAGTTCCGCGCGGAGTTCTTCAACCTTCTTAATCGCACGAACTTCCAGGTTCCCCCGCTGGTGAACGGTACCGACATCTTCGATTCGACCGGCGCGCGCAATCCCACTGCAGGCCTGCTGACTTCGACAACTACAAGCTCGCGACAGATTCAGCTCGGACTCAAGGTGATCTGGTAAACAGGAAAGGTATAGAGCAAATGCGATCCAGAAGAAACTTCTTAACATCAACCGCGGCGGCGCTTGCCTGCAGTAGTGGGGGCGGGCAACTGTCTGCTTTCCAGGAGGCGCGCGATACCAGGTTGCAAAGAACAGTCGTGGTCATGTTTGACGGCTTCGGACTCGATTACTTCGAGCAAAGCAGTATGCCAACGCTACGCCGCTGGCAAAAGGATGGCATTTACAAGCGAGTGAAAGGTGTTATGCCATCGGTCACCAACGCAAACAACACTTCCATTTGCTGCGGCGCGTTTCCGCGGGTTCATGGAATAACAGGGAACTCGTACTTAGACACAGCTACCGGTCATGAAGAGTATATGGAGGCTGGCAATCTTCTGCTGGCCCCGACATTGTTTGAGCTTGCGGCGAAGCGGGGAGTGTCGTCTGCCCTGCTTTCCAGTAAGAAAAAGTCGATCTCGCTTCTTAGCAAGGGTACTTCCATTGCGATGACACCTGAAGAGCCCCCGGCAGAATGGGTGGACCGGTTAGGCCCAGCGCCACAAATCTATAGCCGCGAGATCAATTACTGGCTCCTGCGCGCAGCCATTCACGTCCTCAAGAACCGCCCGGAGATCGGGTGTCTGTACGTTCACACCACCGACTACCCGATGCACACGTGGGCTCCGGAAGCGAAAGAATCACAGGAGCATGTGAAAACGATAGACGATCTACTGGGACAAGCTTGCGCCGCCGCTCCCGACGCTGCTTTTTTACTCACGGCCGACCACGGGCTGAACCATAAGCGAAAGTGCTACGACCTGGAGAAGGTTCTCGCCGGCATGTCTCTTCCGGTTCGAATCGCGATCTCCGCTGAGCGGGATCGCTACCTGAAGCATCATCGAGGTTTTGGCGGCACGTCATGGGTGTACCTGAAGAAGGCCGCCGACAGAGACAAGGTGATAGCTGCTCTTTCTTCCCTTCCGGGCATTGAAGCCGTCTTGACTCGCGAAGAAACGGCGTCGCGCTATTCTCTCTACGCTACGCGCATCGGAGACATTTGCGTCTTTGGAGACAAAGATACTGTCTTTGGCGAATTGGACCAGACAAGCACGGATTTGCCGGACACATACCGCAGTCACGGATCGACGTCTGAACTTAACATCCCGTTATTTGCGTACAACGCGAAGAAGCTACCGCCGGCCAGTTATTTCGAGCACAATCTCGATCTCACCCGCTGGCTTTATCGCGCCTGAGGGTCCCAGTTCATCACGCTGTGCGCATTCTCGCGATAGAGACTGGCGAGAACGGGAGAAGGAAGTTCCAGGCCGTAGTACCTCCACCACATTCGCCCCGGCATAAACTCATCGGCGCTTTCGAATAATCGCCACCAGGCCTGATACATGCTTTTTTCGCGGCCCATGTCGGAACCGAACAGCACCCGGGCCCGGTACGCACTCAGAAACTTAGCGGCGGCTCTCGGAGTTCGTCCCACTTCGTAGTCGCGAGCCGAAATATCGAGGTAAAGATTGGGGTGGGTGTCGAGTTCCTTCGAGAGCGCGGACAAGTCGTGGCCCTGGTTCCCCAGATGGCAGGCGATAAATCGGGTCGCCGGATGTCTGGCGAGGGTGCGGTCACGGATTGCGATCAGTTCCTCGTATGAGGGAACATCCTTCCCATAGAGGTTGAAGTGCTGATAATCCGGCGTCCGCTCCTGATAGATATCGAGCGGCTTCCAACAAGAGGGATGATCCGCAATGTGAACTGTGGCCGGCAATTTGAGTTCGGCGCACTTCTTCCAGAACGGGTCCAACCGCGAGTCATCAGGGTGCAGGCGTTGCCCGCGGGGCAAACTCGTGTCGCCGCTCAGGCCGTAACCTTTGTCCGTCAGTTCGCCTACGCCGCGAGCGCCCTTACGGTAGCAACGCACCAGTTCCGCGACGGCTCGCTGCGGGTAGTCCGGCTGATCAAAATGCGTGGTATCCAGCCCGCAATATAGCTGGAAGCGCGTCGGATATGGCTTCAAGTACAACTCAACCAACCGGTCGAACTTCGCGCCCGTGGCGCCAGTCAGAACGATCGTGGTCTCGATACCGACTTCGTCCATCGTGCGCACCCAGGCCTGTACTTCCGCCGGGGTATTTGCGTTCACGTGAGCATGTACATCGATAACAGGGCTGCGCGCTTTTGCGATGAACGTCTCGCGCGCGACAATCGAGGATTTCGGAGCATAATCCTTCACGAGAATGGAATCCATGGCGCCAGGCGCGGAGTTCACGCCTGGTCCACCCCATGCTCCATACCGTGCTTTGACCCACT
>JAOAPQ010000432.1 GCA_025462965.1 Bryobacterales bacterium | reverse complement strand
TGCAGGCCGGACACTTCAAACAGGCCCAGGCGCTCCTGGATCGCCGCCTCCAAACCAATCCCAACGACCCGGAAGCTCTCTATCTCCTCTCGAAAATCAAGCAAGCCGCCAACGATCCGGAAGCAGCGTCTCAACTAGCGGACAAGGCCGTAGAACTCGATAGCAAAAACGCACGCTATCACGCTCAATCCGCAAATGCCCTCGCCACTCTGGCCGACCGCGCCGGCGGCGTCCGCCAGATCTCGATTGGCCGTCGATGCAAGAAGGAAATGGAACTGACTCTTTCTCTCGATCCCGCCAACACCGACGCCCTCCGGCTCCAGTTGCTCATGTATCTCCACGCGCCCGCCATTCTTGGCGGCGATAAAGCCAAGGCCCGGCAAGCCGCCGGCAAGATCATGCAAATCGACCCGGTTCTTGGATACCTTTCGTTGATCGATATAGCGCGAGAGGAAAAGCGGCAGAACCAGATCGAAGACCTCTTCTGGAACGCCGTCAAGGCGCGTCCATCCAGTTACGAAGCCCACATTCGTTTGGGCCGCTATTCCCTCTCAGACCAGTTGAAGAAGTACGACCAGGCGGAAAGCCAGGGCCATGAAGCGATCCGGATCGATCCCGGCCGCGTGGATGGCTACAACATCCTCGCGAGGTCGCTTGTCCGGCAAGGCAAGTGGACCGAACTCGACTCTACTCTGACCGCGGCCGAACAAGCCGTCCGCGAAGATCTCACGCCCTACTACGCCGCCGCGAATGAATGCCTCGCTGGTAGCTTGGACCCGGCGCGCGCCGAGCGGTATGTCCGGAAATACCTCACCCAGGAGCCGGAGTTGGCGATGCCTACGCAGGCACAAGCCCATGCGCTGCTCGGCAAGATCTCAGCGCGCGGCGGCGTCCACTAATCTCCCCATCGCGTCTACCACCGCAAACTTCACCTCCGCCCGAGGCTTCCTGATCTCCACCAGCGCCGCCTGTTTCTGGGACACCCACGTCGCCGGAGCCTTCTGTCCCTTGCCGATATAGTCCAGCGCCTCCAGGCCCATCGTCCCCATCGCCGTAAGATCCCGCGACAATGGCGCCGCCTCACTCAACAGCCGCGAGTCCCGAATCACCGGGTCCAAAGCCTTCGCATTATCCTTCCATGCGCTCAACTGCTTGCGCACCGCGTCATAGTCCTTCGCATCGACGCTCGCCGCGAACTCCCGCGCCACTGCCGGGTCCGGCCGCGCCGTGTCCACCAGGCGATTAAGCGGCGTCTGCTGCGAATACTTCTGCGCCCGCGCGCGTCCGCCCAGCCCCAATGGTTCCACGACATCCGCCAAGGTCTTCACCGGCGCGATCGGCCCACTGCCCGCTAACCGTTCCAGCATCAGCCGGGAATTGCTGTTCTGTTTCAGCCCGAGCCAATCCAACTCGCGATCGATCGACCCGAGCCGCGCATACATAGCCGGGACATCCCGCACCGTTTGCGGAGACCAGAACCGCTCCGCCATGGCGGCGGTACGCGGCCAGATTCGGGAGTCCACGTTCTCCGCCGAAACGTACTCGCTCCACATACAAGCTTCGCCGCCCAGAATCCCCGGCGTAGCCTGGCTCGCCGGATCCACCAGGTAATGCTCGGCCGCCGAGTTCATATGATCCAGGTAGTAACCCGAAGAGAGCACGCCCTGAAAGCCCATCGAGACCGCATCCGCCAGCGATTTCGCGCCCCGCCACGATTGGATCACAATGTCCTGCGGAAGATCCGGCTGCAGAATCTCGTCCCAGCCCATCATCTTCTTGCCATACCTGGTAACCATCGGCTGGATGCGCTTATTGAAATAAGCCTGCAGCTTTTCGTTCGCTTCCTGCTGCTCCTTCTTCGTCGGATTCGCCGCCGTCAGCATCCCGTGCACGCGCTCGAACGTCACGATCTCCGGATTGGCATTCCACTCTGTGCCGTTCACCTCGTCGCCGCCGATGTGGAAATAAGCATCGGGAAACAGTCCCGCCATCTCGCCGATCAAGCCGTCCAGGAACTCGTAGGCGCCATCCTTGGTCGGGTCCATCACCGGATCGACGATGCCCCAGTACCGCCAGATGTGAAACGGCCCCCGCGACGCCCCAAGCTGCGGGTAAGCGGCGAGCGTCGCGGTGGAATGTCCCGGAATATCGAACTCCGGCAGCACGCGTATTCCCCTCTCGCGCGCATACGCGATTACCGCGCGGATCTGATCCTGCGTGTAGTACAGTCCGTCCGATCCCAGCTCCTGCAGCTTCGGATACCGTTTGCTCTCCACGCGGAAGCCCTGGTCATCGGAGAGATGCCAGTGAAACACGTTCAGCTTCACCGCCCACATGCCCTCCAGGTTGCGTTCGATCACATCCACAGGCATCCAGTGCCGCGAGACATCGATATGCAGCCCGCGCCATGGAAACCGGGGTCGGTCGTCGATGCTCACCGCCGGCACCACGGTCTGCTCGATAAGCTGCAGGAAGGTCGCGAAGGCGCGCAATGCGCCCAGTGAATTCGGCGCGGTAATCTTCGCTTCGTTCGGTGTGATGTTGAGCCGATAGCTCTCGTCTTCGTCCAGCGACTGCACAGGTTTCCCCGCAGCCGCGCACGACACGAACAGCGTAGGCCGCGACGGATCGGGCAAGATCGGTATCCCCGTCTGCTTCGATATCTGCGCGACCAGGCGCGCCGCGCCGCCGGAGACCCGCGAATCGCAAGCGCCCGAGATCGAAACCGCAAAGCTCTGGGATATCGGCAGTACGCCCGTCCCGAAAGTCATCTTGGCCGGCACCGGCATCAGAGCCGGAGCCGCAGTGAGGGGCATGCACATGAAGGCACCCAAAAGAATGCGCGCGGTCATAATCTATACCTATTCTCCACGCAGGCACGTAGGACAGGCCATCGT
>JAOAPQ010000051.1 GCA_025462965.1 Bryobacterales bacterium | reverse complement strand
CAGGCATCCTCCCCGCCACCGGGTGAATCGCAAACCGCACGTCCACGCCGCGCTTCAGGAGAGCATCGTGAAGCTCCCGCAACTTATGCTGGGCCTGCGCGACCGCCATTCCATAACCGGGGATTATGATCACCGTTCGCGCCGCCTCCAGGATCGACGCCGCTTCTTCCGGGCTCGCCGACCGCACCGGCCGCGCCTCCTGTCCCTTCGCGGCAGAAGTTTGCAACTGTCCGAATGCTCCGAACAGAACGTTCGTGAACGACCGGTTCATCGCGCGGCACATGATCACGGAGAGTATGAAACCGGACGAACCGTCCAACGCGCCCGCGATGATCAACAGCCTGTTATCGAGCGCGAAGCCCATCGCGCAAGCCGAAAGGCCGGCGTAGGAATTCAGCAGCGCAATCACGGTCGGCATGTCCGCTCCGCCGATAGGAACGATTAACAGAATCCCGAACAGCAGCGAAAGGATGGTGAAGATCGGGAACAGCCACGTCTGCTCCGGATGCACGATGAGCCTGGCGCCAATCGCGACCGCCGTCGCGAACAGGACAAGATTGACGACGTTTTGGCCCCTGTAAGTGATCGGCCGTGTAGGCAGAATTTCCTGCAGCTTGCCGAAAGCCATGCAACTCGCCGTGAACGTGAGGAATCCGAGCAGCGTTTCCACAACCAGCGCGCCCATCGTGAAGCCGTGGGGCAGGGTGCGGTAATATTCCGCCGTTCCGATCAACGCCGAGGCCAGTGCGCCACAGGCGTGGGAGATCGCCGTCCGCTGCGGCACGGCAGTCATCGGCATCAGGTACGCAAGCGGCACGCCGATCGCGGATCCGATGAAGAACGCGATGAAGATCCACTGATAGTCCACCACTTCCGCGCGCAGCAGCGTCGCGCCGACGGCAAGCAGCATTCCTATTTCGCCCGCCACCACGCCGCGCCGCGCGGTCGCCGGACTACTCATCCACTTCAGAGCGAGAATGAATCCCGCGGCCGCCAGGATGTAGAGAAACTCCAGAAAGCTAAAGTTCATTCTTCGGCGCCTCGCGCTTCTTGAACATCTTGAGCATCCGGTCAGTAATCAAATAGCCGCTCACCAGATTCACGGTGGACGCTACCACTGCAATGAACCCCAGCACTTTCGTCAACGTGGACCCGTTGTGCGCGCCCGTGATGAGAATGGCGCCGACCACCGCGATTGCCGAGATGGCATTCGTGAGCGACATCAAAGGCGTGTGCAGCAGCGGCGACACGCGCCGGATCAGCTCGAAGCCCAGGAACGCGGCGAGCATAAATACATACAATCCGAATTCGTAGTTCATGAGTTCAGCATCACCTTCGAAGTCGCTAGCAACTCCAGCACGCGTGGATTCACCACCTTGCCTTCGTGCGTCACCAGGCTCTCGCGAATGATCTCGTCATCCCGATCGATTGCCAGCGCGCCGTCCTTGATCAGGATCTTGAGCAGATTCGAGAGATTGGAAGCGAGCATCTGGCTTGCGTGATATGGCGCGAGTGAGGGGAGGTTCAATGGTCCTAAAATCGTGACCCCGTTGTGCGTCACCGTCTCTCCGGGTTGGGTCAGTTCACAGTTGCCTCCGCGCTCGGCCGCGATATCCACGATCACGGAGCCCGGCGACATCGCTTCCGCCATCTCGCGTGTAATCAGAATCGGCGCTTTCCTGCCCGGCACGGCGGCGGTGGTGACCACGACGTCCTGCTCCCGCAGCACCTCGGCCAGCAGTTGTCGCTGGCGCGCGTAGAACGCTTCATCCATGGCCTTCGCGTATCCGCCTTGCCCATCACCTGATTCGTCCATCTTGAGGATCACAAACTTGGCGCCCAGACTTTCCACCTGTTCCTTAACCGCGGAGCGCAGGTCATAGCCCGAAACGACCGCGCCCAAACGCCTCGCCGTCGCGATTGCCTGCAACCCCGCCACTCCCGCGCCGAGAACCAGCACCTTCGCCGGCGTAATGGTGCCGGCAGCGGTCATCATCATCGGCAGGAGTTTGGGGAGAGCCGTGGCCGCGAGCAATACGGCTTCATACCCCGCGATGCTTGCCATGGAAGAGAGCGCGTCCATGCTCTGCGCGCGCGTGATGCGCGGGATCAACTCCATCGCGAAGAGAGATGCGCCGGTCTCCGCGATGGCCGCGCATTCCGTCACGGCAGTCAGCGGCTCGCTAAAGCCGATGAGCACCTGGCCGCGCCTCAGCAGCGACAGGTCCCCGCGGCCCGCGGAGGGGTTCGCGCCCAGGGTGCGAGCCTGCAGAATTACATCCGACTCGCTAAACACATCCTTGCGAGAAGCGATTCGCGCGCCTCGAGCCACATATTGATCGTCAGGGAATCCGGCGGAAGTGCCGGCAGAAGTTTCAACTACGATTTCCAGCTTCGCCCTCACCAGCGCTTCGCAGGAGCGCGGGGTGAGGGCCACCCGGCGCTCGCCGGGAGAATTCTCACGCGGGACACCAATCGTGATGGCCAAAAGCCACCTCCGTCCACAAATATATCCCTACTGGATACACTTTTGCCAAACCTTTCGTAACGCGATGTTACTTTTTGTTTTCCTTGTGGGTATAAAATGATCGCCAGATAGACAAGGAAGGTGGCATGGTCCCCACTGACGTCAGTAATCCCGACTACTTCCACAAGGTTGTGGACTGCCAGTGGGCGTGTCCTGCGCACACGAATGTGCCGGAATACATCAGGCTCATCGCGCAAGGCAGGTACACGGATGCGTACATGTTGAACCGGGAATCGAACGTTTTCCCCGCGATTCTCGGACGCACCTGCGACCGCCCGTGCGAGCCCGCCTGCCGCCGCGGGCGCCTCGATGGCAAGCCCGTCGCCATCTGCCGTCTCAAGCGCGTCGCAGCCGATCTTCGCGGCGACATCCGCGACCTGCTCCCGCCGATACCCAAAAAAAACAACGGCAAGCGCATTGCCTGCATCGGCGCCGGACCCGCTTCGCTCGCAGTCGCCAACGACCTGATGCCGCTCGGCTACCGCGTCACGATTTTCGAGAAGCTGGGTCAACCCGGCGGCCTGATGCGCACCAATATCCCCGCGTTCCGTCTCCCGGAGAAGGTGCTCACGGAGGAGATCGACACCATCCTCGACATGGGAGTCGAGGTTCGTTACAACTCGCCCGTTGAGAGCATGAAGGCGCTTCTCAATGAGGGTTTCGACGCCGTCTTCGTCGGCAGCGGAGCACCCAGAGGGAAGGAGCTCGACCTTCCCGGCCGTCACGATACGGATCGCATCCACATCGGCATCGACTGGCTCGAATCCGTGGCTTTCGGCCATATCGACTCTATCGGCGAGCGCGTCCTCATCATCGGCGTCGGCAACACAGCGATGGATTGCTGCCGTTCCTCTTGCCGTCTTGGCGGTAAAAACATCAAAGTGATGGCACGCCGGCCGCGAGGCTTCTTCAAAGCATCTCCCTGGGAGTTGGAAGATGCGGAGGAGGAAGACGTCGAGATCGTGATCAACCACGCTCCAACACGGTTCGTCGTGGAAGACGGCAAGCTAATTGGCATGGAGTTCGAGCGCCTCGAGTGGGACGCTGCCGCGAAGAGTTCCAAAACGCTCGATACAGTCTTCCTGCCGTGTGACGATGTCATCGTAGCGATCGGCCAGGAGAACGCCTTTCCCTGGATGGAGCGCGACATCGGCATTGCCTTCGACAAATGGGAGATGCCTGTCGTCAATGAAGCAACGATGCAGTGCACCCTGCCGGGCGTATTCTTCGGGGGCGATGCCGCGTGGGGACCCAAGAATATCATCTGGGCCGTTGAACACGCGCATCAGGCGGCCATCTCGATCCACAACTTCTGCCAGGGAGCATCCGTCACCGATCGTCTCAAGCCCGGCATGAACCTGATCAGCCAGAAGATGGGCATCAGCGAGTGGAGCTATCACAACGACTACAATCCTGCTTCGCGCCAGAAGATGAGCCATGTCGATCTGACGCGCCGCTTCGCGGACCTGCACATCGAAGTGGAGCTCGGCTTCAGCGCCGAACAAACTGCACGTGAGGTGCAGCGCTGCCTCAACTGCGATATCGAAACGGTGTTTTACGCGGACCGTTGCATTGAGTGCGATGCCTGCGTGGATGTCTGCCCGCTGCTCTGCCTCACGATCGCGCGCGATGGACCCGAGGAAGAGATTCGCCGGCGCCTCTCCGCGCCCGCGAACAATATCACTCAGGACGTCTACGCGTCGAAGCCGCTGCCGCAGACCAGTCGCCTGATGCTGAAGGACGAAGACCTTTGCGTCCACTGCGGGCTGTGTGCCGAGCGCTGCCCCACGGCCGCGTGGGACATGCAGAAGTTCGATCTACAAATCCCATACGCGGGCAAAACAACATGCATCGAAACGTGCGCAACAGCATAAACGATTTTGCGATCAAGCTGGCCAACGTGAATGGCACCGGCTCGGCCAGCGCCAACGGGCTTCTCATGCAGGCGATCTTCCGCATGGGCGTGCCGGTCTCCGGCAAGAATCTTTTTCCCTCGAACATACAGGGCCTCTCCACCTGGTACGAGATCCGCGTCAACAAGTACGGATACACGGCGCGCGCGCTCGATTACGACCTCATGGTTGCGATGAACGCCCAGAGCTATGCCCGCGACGTTCGCGAGGTACGGTCCGGCGGCTATCTGCTCTACG
>JAOAPQ010000415.1 GCA_025462965.1 Bryobacterales bacterium | reverse complement strand
GCACGAAGCACGGCGACCTGCAGACTCACAGCAATGCGTCTCCCTACGGCGCGTTCGACATGGCAGGCAATGTGATGGAATGGTGCGCCGATTGGTACAGCCGCGATTACTACTCCGTCTCGCCGCGAAAGAATCCGAAAGGACCGGAAACTGGCGCCTACCGTGTCGTACGCGGCGGAACGTTCTTCGAAGACGGATTCGACCTTCGGACTTACGCCCGTACGGCGGGCTGGCCATCGTTCCAGTCGCACCGCATGACCGGTTTCCGCGCTTTGCGGGAGCCGTAGTCGCTTTCGGCTATTACGCCGGGTTCAAACAAGCCTGCAGCATGGCTCGCGCGTAACCCACATTAAACGCAAACGCCGCGTAACCGCCGCCCCCCGGATACTGGGAGCGGAAGTTCGGCTGCGCCCGGTCATAATCGATCGCTCTCGGGTGCTCGGGATAGATCATGCGTGGGTACTTCTGACGGATCAACTCCTTCATCACGGCGAACATATTGTTGTAGCCCTCATCGATGAACACTTCCTCGTAGTGCTCATACGGCTTCTCGACAATCACGTTCCGGTAATGGACGTGGTTGATGCGATCGCGCGACTGAAAATACCGGCACACCTCGACCGGATCGTGCCCCATCTCGCGTGTCACGCCGCAATCGAACGTAATCCCGTTGGACTTACTCGGCACAACGTCGATCAGACGCTTCCAGCCTTCCACCGTTCCCATGATCTGCTGAGAGCCGCGGCTCATCGGCGCGGGCGGGTCGTTCGGGTGCAGCGCCAGCCGGACACCAGCCTGTTCGGCAACCGGAATCACTGCCTTCAGGAAGTAAGTGATGGTGCTCCACATCTCTTCCAGGTTGTGCGCTCCTTCCTGCTCGAGAGGCGGCAGGTCCTTCATTTTTGCGTAGTCGAATCCCGTGTAACTCGCGCCGGATCTGCCCGGCACTTCGTAATATCCTTCCATTGCGCGGTGCGCGTACCAGTTGTACTCAACTACCGGCAACCCGACCTTACCCGCCACGACAATCGACTGCTTTACCTTTTCGATTTCCTCGTCGCGTCCCGGCCGCCCATAAATAGCGTTGTTGAATCCGCCGATCATGATGTTTCCGACAGTGAGGCCGCCGGCCTTCAACTTGTCCATCATGGTCCGAAGCTCGGATTCATCCCAGGGAATTCGTCCCGCGGCGCCGATCACGTAATTCACGCCGAGCTGCTTGATGCGCCGGATCCCGGCGTCATCCATTCCACCCGCGGCCAAGGCGCCCCCGCCGATCTCCAGGCAGATCTTGGGAGTATCCGGACCTTCGCCCTTCATGCCCATTGGCGGCTTTTCGACCGCTGCCGATGCGGTGGAGGCGGACAACGCGGCCGCGCCTCCCAGAGCTTGCATCGCTTTTCTTCTAGTGAATCTCGTGTTCATGATCGAATTGCCTTTCACCCCGCTGCGGGGCCGGTCTCTCAATAGCGGCCAGCAGCCGCCGGCTCGCCTCAGCAACCTCTCGAACAGCCCGCTCGAACGCTTCTTCGTTAACCTTGGATGGCTTCCGGAACCCGCTGATCTTGCGCACGAACTGCAGCGCCGCGTCGTGCGACTCCTCGTCCGTGGCCGATTTTCCCGGTATTCGCAATACCTTGATGTTTCTGCACATCTGCGTCTTACCTCGCTTTCATCTGCAGAACAGTAACTGAGTACGCAGGGAACGTCTGGCTGAATTTATCGCTGATCCCGTCAACCGGGGTGGTGACCGGTACGATTTTCGCCGGCGCGGAAATCGAGTTCGTATCGTCGGGACCGTCGCCCTTCAATGTAATCATCTGCCCTTTGCGTTCCAGACCCGCGAGCCCCGCGATCTCCAGGCGCACCGGCTGCGGCGTTCCGGCCCTGTTTACGACCTTCACGTAAATCGTTCCTGTCTTGCTGTCGCGCGTCGCGTCGAAAAATAACATGGGCACCTGACGCACCGGCGGCAAAGCGGGAGGCTCCGTGGGAGCGGGCGAGTCCGGCCGGCGGCGTGGCGCCGGCGGCTGCCATTCCTGAGTGGGTACTCCGTTCTCGATCACACTCAATACCTCGTCCCCATGATTCCAACTGAACATCTGCTGGGCGTAATACGCGGGAGAACCATAGCTGTTCAGCGCGTCGTACCCGATCAAATCCGTGCGCCATTGCATCGCGCCCTTGTTGACGTTCACGAAGAGCGGGGCATAGCAGGACATGATCACCAGATCCGAGTTCCGCTCCATGCCCGTCATCCAGGCGGCGTCACCCAGGGCTGCCGTCATGTTCGGAGTCGGCTCGCCGACGCGCGTCGCCCACTCGCCCACGAAGACCTTCGGGCCGCCGCGGGCGCGTGTGTCGTAGTCGTGCGAGTGAGAGGCCATATCTTCCGCGCCGCGGTAGAAGTGCTCGTCGATCACGTCGGGAGTGCGGGTGGTGGTCTTATCGGTGGCTATTATCTTCAGCTGCGGATACTTCGCCCGGATCGCGTCGAAAAACTGCGTGAAGCGAGAGTCGTAACTGCCGGCTTGGCGATCGAATTGATCCTCATTCCCCACCTCGACATACTCGAGCTTGAATGGCGCCGGATGCCCGTCCTTGGCGCGCTGCGCGCCCCAGGTGGTCGTGGCGTCGCCGGTCACATACTCAATTTCTTCCAGCGCCTCTTTTACATACGGCTCCAGGGCCTCTCCCGCCGCGACGCGTTCCTGGTGCAACGAGTAACCGGCATAGACCGCGAGCAGCGGCTGAATCTGCAGATCCTCACACCAGTTCAGAAATTCCAGCAGGCCCATGCCATCGGAAGACCAGTACTTCCAGGCGTCGTCCATGTGGCCGGGGCGCCGTGAAACATCGCCAATCGTCTTCTTCCAATCGAACCGCGTGGCGATGGTATTGCCCTCCAGGTAATTCCCGCCGGGGAACCGCAGGAATGCCGGATGCATGTCCGCCAGAAGCTGCATGATGTCCTGGCGATTGCCGTTCGCGCGGTTCTTATAAGTAGGCGGAAAGAGCGAAACCATGTTGAACCAAAGGGTGCCCGCACTGCCTGTTGAAAGCACCAGCCGGTTTTCCACCGAGGGCGCCGCCGCACCGGTTGTTAGCGTCGCCTCGTATCTCCGCCAGCCTCCCGTTACGCGCGGAACCTGCGCGCTCGCGAAGGTGGTGGCGCCGTCATTGCTCACAACCGCAACCGTGACCGGCCCGGCAAATCCCGGCACGGCCTTCGCATAAAATGAGGCGCGATAGCGGGTATGCGGTTTGACGGGTATGCCCCAAAAACCCTCGTTGGCAATGCCGACCTGCTGATTCTTCGCCGTCTTCGTCACGGTGAGCATCAGGCTGGTCGCGATGGCGTCGTTGAACGGCTCGCTGGGATCGAGCGCCATCGAGCCGGTACCGCCGTGCTCTTGCACCAGATGCCAGTGAACGGGATCCTTCGCGTCTTCCTTGAAACTGCGGTTGCGAACCAGTTCGGCATAAAGCCCGCCGTCATACGAATAGTTGATCTCCTCCGTCATGAGGCCATAAAGCGCCGGACTGACGTGAGCCGTCACCTGATCTGCTTTGATTTGAAGAGTCACCGCGTCTCCCGTCTGTCCGTGCAGCAGGCCTGACGCTGCTGCCACCAGAGCGCCGAGCGTGGCAGAGGTTATTCCTGACCGAATCATTTTCCCGTTGTTCATTATGTATCCACCTGGGCCGATTCCCGAGCGTCCTTTTCGAGCGAGGGAGCCGGAATGTTCGAACTGACAATTCTCCCCATGAGAGTGTATGCGCGCTGGAATGTCTCCAGATGGGCGCGCATCGCCTCCCGGGCTCTCACTGGATTTCGAGCGGCAATACTCTCAAATATCTGCTCGTGTTGCACGACCGCGTTTTCACGCAGGCCCGGCAACTCCTGCGACTTCATGATCCACTCGATCAACACGCCGCGAATATCCACCAGGAGATGCCGCAGCACCACGTTCTTCGCGCAGGTCGCGATAGCCATGTGAAATTCAAGATCGAGCTCGATAAAAGGCCGGCCGCTATCTACTGTGCTGTTCGCTCCGTTGCTGCCCGTGTGGCGCTTGGATGCATCCAGTAACTCCTCCAATAGATCCAGATCCGCCCGCTCCGCTCGCTCAGCCGCCATGGCCGCGAGCTCGGTCTCGAGTACCAGGCGCGTCTCGCAAATGTCGGCCAGGTCTTTCTCCGTCTTCAGCAGTCCTCGCGCGAGAATCCGTTCCAGCAGCCCGGGCGATGTCTGCGCTACGTAAGTTCCGTTCCCGGCTCGCATTCGCACCATCCCGATGAATGCAAGTGACTTAAGAGCTTCCCGCAAGGTGGAACGTCCAATCGTCAGTGCGCGGCAAAGCTCGGCCTCCGCAGGCAGTTTCTCGCCGGCGCGCCAGCGTCCGTCGCAGATCATTCCCGCCAGTTGCAGCGCGACTTGCTCGCCGATCGTTACGCGCGAAACCGGCTTCAATTTTTCCATGAGAGTCGAGGAACTCTTGACAACCGAGTCAAAAGCAAATATAGTCCTTGTCTAACTTGTTTGCAATGCAGTTTATCGGCTTGTCTGACCTTTGCGCGGTCGCGCTAATAGGGAGAAACGGGGCAACTAAATTCTGATTATGCGGAAGCTGTCTCTTCTTCTCGCGATCGCCGTTTGTGCCTTTGCCCAAAGTCCGGTCAAGATCGAAGTCAACGCCGACCAAAAAGTAGGGACTTACAAACCCATCTACGCATACTTCGGCTATGACGAGCCGAACTACACTTACATGAAGAACGGACAGAAGTTAGTCGGAGAACTTGCGCATCTGAGCGCCAGTCCCGTCTATATCCGGACGCACTTTATGCTGGCCACGGGCGACGGCACGCCGGGGTTGAAATGGGGCTCCACCAATGCTTATACGGAAGACGCCTCCGGTAAGCCCGTTTACGATTGGACCATTACCGACCGCATCGTCGATACTTATCTCCGTGCCGGCGCGAAGCCGTTTGTCGAAATCGGCTTCATGCCGCAAGCACTCTCGGCAAAGCCCGATCCCTACCAACCCACCTGGATACCCGGAGGGAAGAATGAGCAATACAGTATTGGCTGGTCCTACCCGCCGCGCGATTATGCCAAGTGGGGAGAACTGGTCAATCAGTGGGTGCGCCATACCGTCGAGAAGTACGGGCGCGCGGAAGTTGCCACCTGGTACTGGGAGGTGTGGAATGAGCCGGACATCAGCTACTGGCACGGCACTCCGCAGGAGTACGACAAGCTCTATGATTACGCCGCGGACGGCGTAAAGCGCGCCTTTCCGGAAGCACAGGTTGGTGGACCAGCCAGTACCGGCCCGGCCGGTGAACGTGCCGCGAATTTCCTTCGCCAGTTCCTGGAGCACTGCTCAACAGGGAAAAATGCAGCGACGGGCGCGACCGGCGCACCCCTGGACTTCATCACGTATCACGCCAAAGGCCGGCCTTCCGTGGCTGATGGCCACGTGCGCATGGGGCTTTCGAAGAACGCCGAAGACGTAGATAAGGGATTTCAGATTGTGGCGTCTTTTCCGAAGTTCCGCAATCTGCCTATCGTTCTGAGCGAGTCGGATCCCGAAGGCTGCGCCGCCTGCTCCGCGCGACTCTATCCGCAAAATGCCTACCGCAACGGCGCGCTGTACCCGGCCTACACGGCCGTCATGATGAAGAATATCTTCGAGCTGGCCGATCGCGAAAAGACCAATATTGCCGGGATGCTCACCTGGGCCTTCGAGTTCGAAGGCCAACCCTACTTCGATGGCTTACGTACGCTGGCCACGAACGGTATCGATAAGCCGGTGCTGAATCTGTTCCGCATGGCCGGTCTCATGCGCGGCGACCGGGTCCAGACCACCAGTAGCAACGCCGTCGCGCTTAACGCCATGCTGAAGGACGGGGTCCGCGGCGATCCCGACATCGACGGCTTCGCGGTGAGCTCCGACCGCGACATCTCCGTCCTGGCGTGGAACTATCACGACGACGATGTCGCGGGGCCCGACGCGAGTATCCAACTTCAAATATCCGGCGTACCGGCCGGCGTGAAACGCGTCTTGTTGCACCACTACCGGATTGACGCCACGCACAGCAACGCCTGGACCGTATGGAAAGCCATGGGCTCGCCCCAATCCCCTACACCGGAGCAATATGCAACTCTCGAACAGGCCGGCCAGTTGCAAGAGTTGGAATCTCCGCGCTGGATTGATACTACGCGCCGTGACGCGAAACTCGACTTCAATCTCCCGCGCCAGGGCGTCTCGCTTGTCCAACTAAGCTGGTGAAACCTAACCGACGCTGGGCGATCGCGTTCCGGGTATCGTGCGCCATCGCCATCAGCTATTTCGACCGCCAGACATTACCCGTCGCCATAGCTGCGATCCAGCGCGACATTCCGATGTCGAACACGATTACTCTACTCTTCA